>NZ_AJQF01000234.1:0-27918 GCF_000261705.1 Bradyrhizobium genomosp. III
GCGATATTCGGTGCGCGCCTCCACCGCGCGGGCGCGCAAATCGTCCCAGTCATCGATGGTGCCGTCGCCGCGACCGAGCCACGTCAGCGCGACGAGATCAAGCTGCTCGTCCTCGTTCAAGGCGATCATGAAGCTGCCGAGCTCTTGGACGACAGGATCGGAGCCATCATCTTCAAGGACGTCGACCGCGTCGTCATCGGTCGGGTTCGAGCCGGAATCCGGATCGGAATCCCCCTCTTTGACGTCGAATTCACGCGCCTTCTCGATGATGAAGGCGACTTTCTCCGCGGAAATCGCAAGCTCTGGCATGGCTTCCTCTTCGGCTTTTTCCTGGGGTTCCCGCGATAACGCCGCACCGCGTCAGATGATCCATTGCGCTCGATGACGGAAACGGCGCATCTTTCGGCATCAAGGCAAAAACATGGGAAGGCGGCGGATGCAGTGGAAGGTCGGCCAGGTCAAAATCACCAAGATTGTGGAGCTGGAGACGGTCGGCTCGACCCGCTTCATCCTGCCGCTCGCGAGCAACGCAGAGATCCAGAAACTTCCCTGGCTGATCCCGCATTTCGCCACCGAAGAGGGCCGGCTGAAAATGTCGATCCATTCGCTGGTGCTGGAGACGCCGTCGCGCCGCATCGTTGTCGACACCGGCCTCGGCAACGACAAGCAGGGCCGCAATGTTCCGACCTGGAACAACCGCACCACGCCGTTCCTCGCGACGATGATGGCAGCCGGTTTTGCGCCGGACAGCATCGACACTGTGCTGTGCACGCATCTTCACGTCGATCATGTCGGCTGGAATACGCGGCTGGTCGACGGCCGATGGGTGCCGACCTTTGCCAAGGCACGCTATGTCTTCGGCAAGACCGAATACGAGCACTGGCTGGAACATTCGACCGAGCCGGACAAGCGAGCCGTGTTCGAGGATTCCGTGCAGCCGATCGTCGACGCCGGCCGGGCCGATCTGATCCCGAGCGACCACCAGCTCTGCGGGGAGATCAGCATGATCCCGACCCCCGGCCACAGTCCCGGCCATATGAGCATTCTCATCCGATCGGACGGTAAGCAGGGCCTGCTCACGGGTGACGTCGCCCATCACCCCTGCCAGATGGCGCATCTCGACTGGTCCTCGACCGCGGACTCCGACCAGAGCCAATCTGCAAAGACACGGCGCGAATTGTTCGGCCACTTTGCCGACACGCCGACCTTGGTGATCGGCGGCCATTTCTCGGCCGGGCATATCAGGCGGGATGGAGAGGCGTTCAGGTTTGTGGCGCTGGCCTAGGTCTCGTGCCCCGGATGCTGCGCAGCACGAAGTGATGCGCTGCTAAGCCGGGCCCATGTATCTGGATCCCGGCTCTGCGTCGCGTCATTTCATGCCGCGCCGCGTCCGGGACACGAGAGCGCCGTCCGCCCATCGAATCCAGAGGGCTGCAATGCGCCCCGCTCTGGGCGGTTGAATTTCCCCTCGCCCTGTTCCATGAAGCTGCTTAACCGATCGGTCCATTCCTAGGGAGAAACGAGAATGAAGCTTGTTCGTTATGGCGAGAAGGGTGCGGAAAAGCCCGGCCTGATCGACAAATCCGGCCAGTTGCGCGACCTGTCGGCGCATCTGAAGGACCTCACCGGCGAGGCCTATTCGCCCGAGAGCCTGAAGAAGCTGGCAGGCCTAGATCCCGCCTCGCTCCCGGCGGTCTCCGGCAAGCCGCGGTTCGGCGCCCCCGTCACCGGCATCTCGAAATTCGTCGCGATCGGCCTCAACTACTCCGACCATGCCAAGGAGACCGGCGCCGATATCCCGAGCGAGCCGATCATCTTCATGAAGGCCAACACGTCGCTGTCCGGCCCGAACGATGCGGTCGAAAAGCCGCGCGGCTCGACCAAGCTCGACTGGGAAGTCGAGATCGCCGCGATCATCGGCACCCGTGCGAAATATGTCTCGGAAGCCGACGCGCTGAACCACGTCGCCGGCTACTGCGTCTGCAACGACGTCTCCGAGCGCGCCTTCCAGATCGAGCGCCTGGGACAGTGGACCAAGGGCAAGTCGCACGACACGTTCGGCCCGCTCGGACCGTGGCTTGCAACCAAGGACGAGATCAAGGACGTGCAGAACCTGTCGATGTGGCTGGACGTCAACGGCCAGCGCCGCCAGACCGGTTCGACCAAGACCATGATCTTCTCCATGGCCAAGTGCATCTCCTATGTCTCGCAGTTCATGACGCTGCTGCCCGGCGACGTCATCACGACAGGCACCCCGCCCGGCGTCGGCCTCGGCATGAAGCCGCCGACCTTCCTCAATGTCGGCGACGTCGTCAGCCTCGGCATCGAGGGCCTCGGCGAGCAGCGCCAGGAGATCGTTGCGGCGTAAGCCGTGCCCTCATCCTGAGGAGCGCGCAACGCGCGCGTCTCGAAGGATGCGCCACAAGCACAGTCGCCCGACGTTCGCGCCGGGTGAAGAGCGACCGTCCCTCGTTGTCCATCCTTCGAGACGCGCGCCAAGGGGCGCGCTCCTCAGGATGAGGACTGTGTGTCTGGATAGAGGTTATTTCCAATGAAACTCACCTTCTCCCCCGCCTCGCCCTTCGCCCGCAAGGTGCGCATCGCCGCGATCGAGCTCGGGCTGATCGACAAGATCGAGCTCGTGCCCGCAAGCGTCGCGCCGGGCACGGCCAATGAGGACTATTCGAAGATCACGCCGCTGAAGAAGCTGCCGGTGCTGATCACCAATGACGGCGACGTCATTCTGGACTCCTACGTCATCGTCGAATATCTCAACGAGACCGCCGGCGGCGCCCTGATCCCCGGTTACGGTCCCGCGCGCTGGAAGGCCAAGACCAATCATTCCCTGATCAACGGCATGCTCGATTCCATGCTGCTGTGCCGCTACGAGAAGATGGTGCGGCCGCAGGGCCTGCAATGGCAGGCCTGGTCGGACGACCATTGGAACCGGGCATGGACCGGCATGGCGCGGTTCGAGAACATGCCTGAGGTGCTGAACGGCCCGTTCGACATCTCGCAGATCGGCCTCGTCTGCGTGCTCGGCTATGCCGACTTCCGCTTCGCCGATTGCGGCTGGCGCAAGGCCTATCCGAAGCTCGACGCCTTCCATCAGAAGATGCTGGAGCGGCCCTCGGTCAAGATCTCTGTGCCGCCGGCCGCCTAAGGCGCGATGAAGATCATCGCGCTTTAGGGTTGTTGTTTGAGCGTGATCTTGTCGGAAAACCGCTGAACACTTTGCGCTATCGCGGCCCTCCGGGTCCGGATCATGCTGTAAACGCGGAGTTCTCATGAGCCTGAAGTTCTCGGTCGGCGATCTCACCATCCATCGAATCATCGAGCAGGAGACCTCGTTCGTCCCGGCGCTGGAGATGCTGCCGGGGTTGACACCGGAAGTGCTGGCCGAGAACCGGGCATGGATGCGGCAAGCCAGGGCGCTGGACGAGCAGGACGTATTGCTCCTGTGCTTCCAGTCCTACGTGGTGAAGACACCGCATCACACCATCCTGGTCGACAGCTGCATCGGCAACGACAAGCCCCGGCCTCGGCCGAAATGGAACATGAAGACCGACGACACCTATCTGCGCGGGCTGGGCGCCGCCGGCTTTGCGGTCGAGGACATCGACTTCGTGATGTGCACGCATCTGCATGTCGATCACGTCGGCTGGAACACGCGGCTGGAGAACGGCCGCTGGGTGCCGACCTTCCCCAAGGCACGCTACGTCTTCGCCAGGCAGGAATTCGACCACTGGACCGAGCAGAACGCGAAGGCGCAGGTCGCCCCCTTCGCCGACAGCGTGCTGCCGGTGGTTGAGGCCGGACGCCACGAGCTCGTCGGCAATGATCATGAGATCGGCGATCACGTCCGCATCCTGCCGACGCCGGGCCACACGCCGGGGCATATCGCCGTCACGATGGGCCGCGGCAAGGATGATGCAGTGTTCTCCGGCGATCTCATGCACTCGCCGCTGCAGACGCTCTATCCGGAGCTGTCGATCAAGTTCGACGTCGATCCAGCCGCGGCAGCGAAAACGCGGCGCAGCTTCCTGGAGCGCTATTGCGACACCGACACGCTGTGCTGCACCGCGCATTTCCCGTCGCCCTCGGTGGGGAAGATCCGGCGGAAGGGCAATGCGTTCGTGTGTGAGTCCATCTAGCGAGATGCCGTAGGGTGGGCAAAGCAAAGCGTGCCCACCATGCCAGACGCGTCGCGGAAAGATGGTGGGCACGGCGCGCGATGCGCGCCTTTGCCCACCCTACGATTCCACCCGAGTGGAGAGACACGATGACCGCACTCCCTGACATCCCCCTGCCCGCCGGAATCCGCTCGCGTTATGTCGACGGCATCAACGGCTTGCGTATGCATGTGCTGGAGGCTGGCTTCGAGACCACGGGGCGGCCGTGCCTCCTCTTGCTGCACGGCTTTCCCGAGCTCGCCTTCTCCTGGCGCAAAATCATGCCGACGCTGGCCGCGGCCGGGTATCACGTGATTGCGCCGGACCAGCGTGGCTATGGCCGCACGACGGGATGGACTGCGGATTACGACGGCGACCTTGCGCCGTTCTCACTCCTCAATCTCGTGCGCGATGCACTCGCCCTGGTGTCGGCGTTCGGCTATAGGCAAGTCGATCTGGCCGGGCATGATTTCGGCAGCCCGGTCGCGGCCTGGTGCGCGCTGATCCGGCCCGACGTGTTTCGTTCGGTGACGATGATGAGCGCGCCGTTCGGCGGACCGCCGGCGCTGCCGTTTGGTACGGTCGATGCTCCGGCAAAGCCTGCGGTGGAGGACCCCGTGCATCGCGAGCTCGCCGCGCTGCCGCGGCCGCGCAAACATTATCAATGGTATTATGCGACACGCCCGGCCAATGCCGACATGCAGCACGCGCCGCAGGGCGTGCATGATTTCCTGCGCGCCTATTATCATCACAAGAGCGCGGACTGGACCGACAACAAGCCTTATCCGTTGGCGTCGTGGTCGGCGGACGAACTCGCAAAGCTGCCAACCTATTACGTGATGGATCTGAACGAGACCATGGCGGAGACGGTCGCCAAGGAGATGCCTTCGCCCGCCGCGATCGCCGCCAACCAATGGCTGCCGGACAGCGACCTCGCCTATTACAGCGCCGAATATGGCCGCACCGGATTCCAGGGCGGGCTGCAATGGTATCGCTACGGCACATCGGGCATGCTCAACAGCGAGATGCAGCTGTTTGCAGCACGCAGCATAGACGTGCCCTCATGCTTCATCTCGGGCAAGCAGGATTGGGGCACTTACCAGCGTCCGGGCGTGTTCGAGGCGATGCAGGGGCGCGGCTGCACAAGGATGCTCGGCTGCCATCTCGTCGACGGCGCCGGCCATTGGGTGCAGCAGGAGCAACCCGCCGAGGTGAGCCGGCTGCTGCTCGACTTCTTGGCCAAAGCCGGCACGGCCTGATTTGACCCGGGAACTCCGGCCCTTTATATAGTTTAGAATAGTTCTAAACTAGTGATGTAGGGCCGCCGTGAAGAATTTTGCCGACCTGACCGAGCGCGAGGTGCTTGCGGTCGCGATCTCCTCCGAGGAGGAGGACAGCCGCATCTACATGACCTTCGCCGAGGACCTTCGCGAGCGTTACCCGGACACGGCAAAAATCTTCGAGGAGATGGCCGAGGAGGAGCGCGGCCACCGGCACATGTTGCTGGAATTGTACGAGCAGCGCTTCGGCAAGCATCTGCCGCCGATCCGGCGCGAGGACGTCAAGGGATTCCTGCGCCGCCGCCCGGTCTGGCTGACCAAGAACCTGTCGCTCGACGCCATCCGCAGGGAAGTCGAGACAATGGAGATGCAGGCGGAGCGCTTCTACGTGAAGGCCGCCGAACAGGCCCAGGACGTCGGCGTGCGCCGCCTGCTCGGCGATCTCGCCGAAGCCGAGAAAGGTCACGAGGAGACAGCCGCAAAGCTGACGGGCGAGATCCTGAATTCCGATGTCCGCGCCGAGGAGGATCGCACCAATCGCCGCATGTTCGTGCTGCAGTACGTGCAGCCGGGCCTTGCCGGATTGATGGACGGATCGGTCTCGACGCTGGCGCCGCTGTTTGCCGCGGCCTTCGCCACCCACCAGAACTGGCAGACGTTTCTTGTGGGCCTCGCCGCATCGATCGGCGCCGGCATCAGCATGGGTTTTGCGGAGGCGCTGTCCGACGACGGATCGCTCACGGGGCGCGGCTCGCCCTGGCTGCGCGGCGTCACCTGCGGCGCGATGACCACCCTCGGCGGCCTCGGCCACACCGCGCCCTATCTGGTGCCGGATCATTGGGCCAACGCGTTCTGGATCGCAACGGCGATCGCCTGCGTCGTCGTGTTCTTCGAATTGTGGGCGATCGCCTTCATTCGCTCCCGCTATATGGATACGCCGTTCCTCCAGGCCGTATTCCAGATCGTGCTCGGCGGCGCGATCGTGCTCGCGGTGGGCGTGTTGATCGGGGCGGCGTAGTGGCCTCACATTCGCTGTCATTGCCCGCCCCTGTGCGCAATTGCGGACTAGGCGGGCGATGACGGCGAATTCCTGAACTCCTTCCGTTCCGTCTCGCCGGCACATCAATCGCGATCAAACAGTCGTTGCAGCACTCGGGCAAACTGCGCATCATCCTCCGACAACGAGAGCAGGAGAAGCGCCGTGACCAGATCGGAATGGAGTTTCAAGAGCGCGGTCGAACTTTCGGCCGCATTGACCGCAAAGAAGGTCTCCGCGGTCGAGCTTACCCAGGATGCCATCGACCGCATCGAGCGTCACGACGGCAAGGTCAACGCGATCTGCGTGCGGGATTTTGATCGCGCCCGCAGTGCGGCACGCGAGGCGGATGTGGCGCTGGCGCGCGGCGAAAGAAAACCGCTGCTCGGAATTCCGGTGACGGTGAAAGAATCCTTCAACATCGCGGGCCTGCCCACAACTTGGGGCTGGACGCCGCAAAAGGATTTCAAGCCGACCGAGGACGCGCTGTCGATCTCCCGGGTGAAGAACGCCGGCGGCGTCATTCTCGGCAAGACCAACGTTCCCGTGGGCTTGGGGGACTGGCAGAGCTACAACGACATCTACGGCACGACGAACAATCCATACGATCTCGGCCGCACGCCCGGCGGCTCATCAGGCGGCTCGTCGGCAGCGCTGGCGGCCGGCTACGGACCGCTCTCGCTCGGATCCGACATCGGCGGCTCGCTGCGCGTGCCGGCATTCCATTGCGGCGTCTATGCGCACAAGCCGACATACAATCTCTGTCCGACGCGCGGCCATACGCCGCCGCCATTTCCTGCGGTCCCGATGGAACGCGATATGGCGGTGATCGGCCCGATGGCCCGGAGTGCGGCCGATCTGACGCTGCTGCTGGACGTGATGGCCGGTCCCGATCCGGTCGACCTCGGCATCGGATAAAAGCTGGCGCTGCCGGACGCACGCCACGACAGGCTGAAGGATTTCCGCCTGCTCGTGATCAACAGCCATCCGTTGCTGCCTGCGAATTCCGACATTCGCGGCGCGATCGAGACGCTGGCCGGGCGATTGACGGGCGCCGGCGCGAGCGTCGCGCGCGAAAGCCCGCTGTTTCCGGACTTCAAGGAAGCCTCGCGCCTCTACATGCGCATGCTGATGGGCTTTCTCGGCGCGTTCTTTCCGCCGGATATTCTCGCCGGCGCGCGGGCCGGTGCGGCGCAGCTCTCACCCGAGGACAAGAGCCTTGCTGCGGAGCGACTGCGCGGCATGACCTCCAGCCATCAGGCCTGGGTGTTCGACGAGGGCGCGCGCGCCGGGCTACGCGCGCAGTGGCGGCAATTGTTCCGGACATTCGATGCGGTGATCTGCCCGATCATGCCGACTCCCGCTTATCCGCATGATCATTCGCCGGAGCAGGAGAAGCGCCGGATCAATATCGACGGCAAGGACCATGTTTATCCGGACCAGCTTGCCTGGCCCGGCATCGCCACGCTGACGGGCTTGCCGGCCACGGCCGTTCCGCTCGGCCTGTCGAAGGACGGGCTGCCGGTCGGCGTGCAGATCATCGGCCCCTTCCTCGAAGACCGTACGCCGCTCAGGCTCGCTGAACTGATCGAGCGTGAGTTCGGCGGGTTCCAGCCGCCGCCATTATTCAATGATTAGTTCTTCCCGTCATCGCGAGCGAAGCGAAGCAATTCAGAATCTTTCGAAGTGACAGTCTGGATTGCTTCGTCGCCAGCGAAAAAATTGCTTCGCAATTTTGTCGCGGGCTCCTCGCAATGACGGAGGACGACAACGTCGCGATTCCGGGCTCGCGCGTCGCGCGCCCCGGAATGACGGAAAGGAAGCACCATGAGCCAGGACCTCGATCAACTGACCGCCCTCAACCGTGACTACGTTGCCTCCGTGCAGAACTGCGACGTCAAGCGTTTCGACGAAATCCTGGCGACGGAGTTTTATTGCTCCAATCCCGACAAGACGCTGGTCGACCGTGCCGCCTTCCTGGAGCAGGCCGCGCGGCCGATCACGATCCGGAACTTGAGAGAGCGCGACGTCATCATCCGCATCATGGGCGACTTCGCCGTCATCCACGCCGCGACGAGCTACACCACGGCGGATGGCCAGCAGGCGACGGGGCGCTACACCGATTGCTGGGCAAAGCAAAATGGCAAGTGGCTCGCGGTGTCGGCACACGTGTCGCGGTGAGGCCGCACGCTGCCTTTCCCCCTCGGGCCGCAGGGCATTCGACGACTGCCATAAAGAGATCGCTAACCAAACAATCTTTTCCCGAGCCATGGGCAAACCGCTGATCTGACATTTATCCAGCTGGCAATCGTTCGCCCGTCAAAATTGCAAGTGACGAGAGGTCCCCTCAGGGCATCGAACTCGAGCATGTCACGAGGACACGCTGCGAAGCTCGGAGTGCTTCCCCGGCGAGGGGTACCGCTCAAATCCGGCGAGAGTGATTGCGTGACAAACGACACAATCGAGATAGGCTCGCTCCGCGACCCCTATCATCGCGTCAATCCAGATGAGACGCTGCCCGAGAGATGGCGCATTCCGATTGCGGTAGCGGTCGGGTGCGGGCTCATGGGCATCGTGCTCCGTTACCTCGCGCGGGAACACGCGACCGCCGACGCCGCCGAATACATCACCTGGTATACCTTCGCGCGAGATCACGGCATTGCCGGGCTGGCCGAGGCTTTCACCAACTACACGCCGTTCTACAGCTACCTCCTGCTGATCACCGCCCGATTTGATGGGCTGGGCCAGCCGCTTTCCCTCGTGAAGATGATCTCGGCCATATTCGAGCTCGGCTGCGCGATCGTTGTGGCCCGGATGGTCTGGCGAGTTACAGGCGTGCCGTTGCGCGCATCCCTGGCCTTCTGCGCGGTGTGGCTTGCGCCGACGGTGCTCTTCAACGGCGCAATGTGGGGACAGGCCGATTCGATCTGGACCTTCTTCGCGCTGATTTCCGTGGCGATATTCATGCGGGACCGAAACGGGGTTTTGCCATTCGCAGTGGCCTGCTCGGTGAAGGCCCAGGGCGTCTTCCTGGGGCCGTTCGTGCTGGGCATGATCCTGCGCCGCAAGATCCACGTGGCATGGCTTGCAGCCATTCCGGCAGTCTATGCGATCCTCGCCATTCCGGTTCTCGTCGCTGGCAGATCCCTGGTCTCCGTACTCGGGATCTATCTCGGCCAGGCCAACACATTTCATCACCTGACCATGAATGCAGCGAATATCTGGGTGTTCGCAGGAGGAACGCCGTACGCGGTCGGAGTCGCCGCCGGCCTCGTGCTCGCGGCGGCGAGCGGGCTCGCCCTATCGATCTTCATCGCACAGTCCAGGCGGACGGGGCCGGAGTTCATTCTGCTGGTCGCGTGCGTATCGCTCATCCTCATGCCGTACCTGCTTCCGAAGATGCACGAGCGCTATTTCTACGGCTTCGAGCTTGCGGCGATCGCCCTGGCCTGCCTCAATCTGCGTTATCTGCCGTTCGCAGTGATTGCCCAAGTCGATGGCGTGTTATCCTACCTCGCATTCGAGAGCGAGATCGTCATGGGTCTGTTGCCGGCGGCGCTCTGCAACACCTTTCTGGTGTTCTACCTCGTGCTCGATCTCCGGCATGGCGAACGTGGATTTCGCTTTCCAAGGTTTGCCTGGCTTGGCTTCACCGCGTCGACTGCGGGATTGTTCTCCTATTTGCTGTTCGCGGGTCCCGGCCTGAACGTATCCGTCGCGTATATGCTCGTCGCCGGACTTGCCACGGCCATGACGCTGCTCCTCGTAAAGGAGCAGCGTTGCGCCTCAGCCGACAGTCCGGCCGCATCGCGTTGATTTCAATTTTCGGGCGGCGCCGGCGTCGGTTGTGCTAGCTGTCGAACACGATTACGCTGCGCAGCGTCTTGCCGGCTTTCATGTTAGCAAAGCCCTCGTTGATCTCGGACAGCTTCAATTTCGCCGAGATCCAGTCCTCCAGATGCAGCCGTCCGCGCAGGTAGAAGTCAACCAGGCGCGGCATGTCGACGCGAAAATGGTTCGAGCCCATCGAGGAGCCCTGGATCCGGCGCTCGCGCAGGAAATCGAAACCGTGCAGCTCGATCTTCTGGCCGAACGGGATCATGCCGACGATGGTGGCGGTGCCGCCGGAGGCGAGCATGCCGAATGCCTGCTCGGCGGTCTCCTTGCGGCCGAGCACCTCGAAGGAATGATGCACGCCGCCATTGGTGAGATCGCGCACCTGCTTCACGACGTCGCCGTCGGCGGGGTTGATGATGTCGGTCGCACCCAGCTTGGTCGCGAGCTGGAGTTTTGCCGGATTGGTGTCGATGGCGATGATGCGGCCGGCGCCCGCGATCTGCGCGCCGTTGATCGCGGCCATGCCGACACCGCCGCAGCCGATCACGGCCACGGTCTCGCCGGCCGTCACCTTCGCGGTATTCACCACCGCACCATAGCCGGTGATGACGCCGCAGCCGATCAGCGCGGCTAGATCGAGCGGCATTTCTTTCCGGATCTTGACGATCGCGTTCTCGTGCACCAGCATCTGTTCTGCAAAGGACGACAGATTGAGGAACTGGTGCAGCTTCTCAGGCTTGGACCACTGCATCCGGTTTGAGGCGCCCGGCAGCAACTTCACGGTGGTGTCGGTGCAGAGCACGGTGCGGCCCGTGGTGCAGTTGTCGCAGGTGCCGCAGAACACCGACAGGCAAGTGACGACGTGGTCACCCGGCTTGACGTAAGTGACATCGGAGCCGACCTGCTCGACCACGCCGGCGGACTCGTGGCCGAGCACCGCGGGCAGCGGATGCGGATAGAGCCCTTCCATGAAATGCAGGTCGGAGTGACAGAGCCCGGCGACCGTGGTGCGGATCAGGACTTCGCGCGGGCCCGGCTTCGGCAGGCTGACGTCCTCGATGACGAGCGGCTGGTTGACTTCATAGAGGACGGCGGCCTTCATCGAGCACTCCCTGTCGCGTTTCTTGGTTTGATCGTGGCGTGCAGCCTACGCTGCCAGAACCAGTTCGCCAACCTCGCTCATGCCGGCTGAGCTGTCGCCAAGCAGCAGCGCGGCGATCCTGGCCTGCGTGGCATTTTCCGTGAGCCGGAACGGATCGCTCGGTGCCACCCGATGGTCGATCACCAGCCGCGACAACAGCAGCCGGCGCGCATCGCCGCGCATCTCGTGGATGCGATGTGCCTCCCAGGCGAGAGCGACGGCGCTGGCGACATGATAGAGCAGGCTCGTCGCACGACGCGCATCGGCCTCGTTCTCGGATGTCGCCGCAACCTCGCGCGCGAAGCCGACGGCACGATCGACGAAGCCGCGCAGCTTGTCGCGCCAGGCCTGCGGCACGGAAGCGCTGTCGTCGAGTCGCGCATGCAGATCGGCCGCGAGCGCGGATTCCGCACCATGCCGGCCGACTGCGCGCCTGAGCGCATCGATCGCGACGATATTGCCGGTGCCTTCCCAGACCGAGCCGAGATGCGCATCGCGCAGCAGGCGCGGCGTCGCGAATTCCTCGATGTAGCCGATGCCGCCGCGCATCTCGAGCGCATCGCCGCAGACCTTTCGCGCATCGCGCGTGGCGCGGAATTTCAGGGTCGGCGTCAGGATCCGCAACAATGCCGCCGCATCCTGGCTGCCGGCCTCGGCGCGGTCGAGCGCGTCCGCAGTCAGGAAGCTCATCGACAGCGCCTGCTCGACCGGCAGCATGATCTTCAGCATCTGGCGCCGGCCGAGCGGCAGGTCGATGATGCGCTGGCCGAACACGACGCGGTTTGTCGCGACCGTCATCGCATCATGATAGGCGCGGCGCATCAGCGCGGTGGATTTGACGCCGTTGGAGAGCCGCGACGAATTCACCATCTCGGCCATCTGCACGAAGCCGCGGTCGAGCTTGCCGACCGCGTAGGCGATGGCGCCTTCGAGCTTGATCTCGCCGGAGGCCATCGAGCGGGTGCCGAGCTTGTCCTTGAGACGCACGATCCGGTAGTGGTTCTGCGCGCCGTCGTCGAGGAAGCGCGGCATCAGGAACAGGCCGACGCCGCGCGTGCCGGGGCCAGCGCCCTCGGGGCGCGCCAGCAGCATCACGACCTCAGCGTCGGCATTCGAGCAGAACCATTTTTCGCCAGTGAGGCGCCAATGGTCGCCCTCCTGCACGGCGCGCGTGGTCAGCGTGCCGACGTCGGAGCCGCCCTCCTTCTCGGTCATGAACTGGCCGCCTTGCGTCAACCTGCTCATGTCGGTCTGGGTCAGGCCGTCCAGATATTTCGCCTTCAGCGCCTCGCTGCCGAAATTTGCCAGCAGCTTGGCGCAGCCATCGGTGACGTTGATCGGGCACCCCATGCCGAATTCGGTCTGGTTGAAAAGAAACGTGAAGGCGTGCTTGGCGACGACAGGATATTTGTCCGGCCAGCCCATGATGCCCTTGCGGATCGAGAGCGCGTGGATGCCGAACTCGCCGAACGCCGCGTTCTCCAGTTCGCGATAAGCCGGGTGATATTCGATCCACTGCACGTCGCGGCCGAACTTGTCGCGCTGGTGCAGCACCGGCGTATGACGGTCGGCAAGCCGCGCGCAGTCGTCGAGGCGGCCTCCGGCGAGTTCGCCGAGGCGATCGAGATGCGGCTCGATATGGCGGAACAGATTTTCCGGCAGATGGATACGCAGCAGGTCGGTCAGCGCGGGATCGGCGCGGTAGAAGTTCATGCCTGTGGTGTCGGGCGCCAGCAGACCGGACTGCTCGGCCGCGACATTCCTTGGCTGCGCTGGGGCCGGCTTATGCATGATCGTCCTCTTCGTTTCCGCCTTGCGGACATTCCGCGCCACTTTAGCGCTTGCCGCTTGGGATGATGTCGATCATGCTCCAGTCGCGGGGTGCGATAAAGCCGCAAATCGTCAGGGAGGCATGATCACCGTGAAGGAGCAATTCGCTCTGCGGAATTGTGATCGCGACGGCTGGCTGTTCGCAAAAGCCATGCATAAATCAGGAGCTTCCTGCTTCCGAGAGACCACACCATGGAACATCCGAAATACAAGATCGCCCTTATCGTCGGCGCCGGCGAAGGCCTGAGCGCTTCGCTGGCGCGCTTGCTGGCTGCGCAAGGCGTTCGCGTCGCGCTCGCCGCGCGCAAGATCGAGAAGCTGGGCGCGCTCTGCAGCGAGACCGGCGCCAAGGCCTATGCCTGCAACGCGACCGAGCCCGACGAGGTGGAGCGCCTGTTCGGCCTCGTCGAGCGCGAGATCGGCACGCCCGACCTCGTCGTCTACAACGCCAGCGGCCGCACCCGCGGGCCGTTCGTCGATCTCGTTCCGGCCGATGTGGCGCAGGCGATCGCGATCAGCGCCTATGGCGGCTTCCTGGTGGCGCAGCAGGCGGCAAAACGCATGCTGCCGAACAAGCACGGCGCGATCCTGTTCACCGGCGCCTCGGCCAGCGTCAAGGGATATGCGCAGTCGGCCTCCTTCGCGATGGGCAAGTTCGCGCTGCGCGGCCTCGCGCAGAGCCTGGCGCGCGAATTGTCGCCGCAAGGCATTCATGTCGCGCATTTTGTGATCGACGGCGGCATCCGCAGCGCGGCGCGGACGGAAGCCGAAGACAAGCCGGATTCGATGCTCGATCCCGACGCGATCGCGCAGAGCTATTGGAACGTGTTGCAGCAGCCGCGCAGCGCCTGGAGCTGGGAGCTCGAGCTGCGGCCCTGGGTGGAGAAGTTTTGAGGACGAGATGCCGTAGGGTGGGTTAGCCGAAGGCGTAACCCACCAAGGTCCGTCGACGAGGAGAGTAAGTTGGTGGGTTACGCCGAGCAGATGCGCGTCGCGCATCTGCAGGGCTAACCCACCCTACAAAGGCAGGGAATCATGACCACCGAAACCGTCATCGACACCGGCACCAATGAACTCCTCTGCGTCATCCGCGACCGCGTCGCGGTGATCACGCTGAACCGGCCGGAGGCGCGCAATTCGCTGTCGGACACGCTGACGCCGGCGCTGCGCACGATGATCCGGACCTGCGGCGAGAATCCCGATGTCGGCGCGCTCTTGCTCACCGGCGCCGGCGAAGCGTTCTGCGCCGGCGGCAACGTCAAGGGCATGGGCGCGCATCGCGACCCGAGGAAGCTCGAAATGTCGTTCGACGACAAGGTCGCCGATCTGCAGGAGCGGCAGCGGCTGCTCACCGGCGCGCTGGTGTCGGTGCGCAAGCCGACCATCGCTGCCCTCCCCGGCCCCGCGGTCGGCGCCGGGCTTGCCATCGCGATGGCCTGCGACATCCGCATCGCCGCGCAATCGGCCTTCGTCGCCACCGGCTATGCCCGCATTGCGCTCTCCGGCGATTACGGCATCGCCTGGCTGCTCACCCGTCTCGTCGGCACCGCGCGGGCGCGCGAGCTGATGTTCACCGGCGATCGCGTCGATGCGGTGCGGGCCGAAGCGATCGGCCTCGTCAACCGCGTCGTGCCCGATGACAGGCTGCAAGCCGAAGCCTTCGCGCTGGCCAAGTCGCTCGCCGAAGGCCCGCGCCTGGCGCTGCGCTACATGAAGGACAATCTCGACGAAGCCGTGCTGTTCGACTTCGAAACCGCGCGCGACCACGAAGCCGAACGGCTGGTGCGCCTGACCACGACCGCGGATCACAAGGAGGCCGTGCAGGCCTTCATCGAGAAGCGTAAGGCAGTGTTCACGGGAAAATAGGCACTCGCTTTGCAACAGGCGGTCGAGGCGGGTAACCGGCTGTCATTCCGGGGCGATGCGCAGCATCGAGCCCGGAATCCATCTGGCCGCAAGACACGTCGTGAAATGGATTCCGGGTTCGCGCTACGCGCTCCCCGGAATGACGATGTGGAGAGAGTCTTCGCCCGGACCGCAACCGGGCAAAAAAAAGCCCGGCCCTGGTTCACCCAGAGCCGGGCTTGCAGTGGTGTCAAACCGAGGCTGAGGGGCTTTCGGCCTGACGGGAAAGGGCGGCGAGGCGCCAGCTTGCGCAGGGAATGTCTTTCGGCGCGACCGCGATCTCCTTGCCGAAGCGCACCAGCTTCCAGTCATCGGGATGATTGACGAAGGCGAAACCGGATTTGCGCGCGAGCGAGACCATGGTCTCGTTGGAGCGCAGCGTGTCGCCGAACATGTGCTCGGCGCCGAGCGCAGCCGCGCGGCATTCGAGATTCTTCATCAGCGCGGTGGCGATGCCGTGGCCCTGCCAGCGATCATGGACCGACAGGCCGAATTCGAGCGTCGCGGTTTCGGCGTGCAGCGCATAGCGCGCCTCGGCGACGATGGTCTCGAAGCCGTCGACCATCATGGTCGCAACCACGGAGAAACGTTCGCGCTCGCCGACCTGAAGGAAGTCATGCAGCAGCCCTTTCGGCAGCTCACTGATGGCGCCGAAGAAACGATTGTAGCGGGAGCGGGTCGAGAGCGAGCGGAAATAGTGTTGCAGCTCGTCGGTGTCGCGCGGCTCGACGAAACGGACGTTGAGCGCCGTGCCATCGCGAGTGCGCAGCGTGTCCGAATATTGCTTGAGGTCTTCGAGGCGGAGAGTGCTCATGATACGAGCCCTTCACAAAAGGGACCGCCGGCGCCCCCACAGTCAGGCGGCGCCGGCCTGGCGGCCAATCAGGCCCGCCAGAAGGGTTTGTCAGCCTCGTAGGCAATGTCGGTCCAGGACAGTCCGACGTCCTGAAGATCACGCGCGGTCCATTGGGTGAGCTCGCGCCTGTTGCGATAGCGCTCGTGCCAGACGTGAAGGGTCTCGCCGATCTGCTGGATCAAGCCGGGCGCATGATGATTTGTCATCGAATTGTGGGTCAAGGTAGACATTTTAAGCTCCTGGAGCTAATTTCACCGCTAATATCGGCTTCCTAGTGCAGCGCGACAAACGACAATTTGTACCTTTTCGCATGAAATAACGTCATGTATCCTGCTGCCAAATGACTGCCAGATTGCCGTCCCTGAACGGATTGCGGGCGTTCGAAGCCGCCGCGCGCCATCTCAGCTTCACGCTGGCGGCAAGCGAGCTTAACGTGACGCAGACCGCGATCAGCCATCAGATCCGCAGGCTCGAGGAGGAGCTCGGCATCCGCCTGTTCATCCGGCAGAACCGTGCGCTGGCCCTGACGCCGGAGGCGCGGGACTACCTGCCGGGCGTCCGCGCTGCCTTCAACGACCTCCGGCTTGCGACCGACCGGTTGCTGCGCAAGGACGACGACAAGGTGCTGACGGTCTCGACGCTGGCCTCGCTCGCCGCAAAATGGCTGTTGCCGCGGCTGACGGATTTCCAGGAGCAGCATCCCGGCATCGACGTTCGTATCACCACCTCGACCAGCTTCGTCGACTTCCAGCGCGACAATGTCGATGCCGCCATCCGCTACGGCCGCGGCCAGTGGCCGGGCCTGCGCGCCGACTGGCTGATGGCGGATGAGCTGTTTCCGGTGTGCAGTCCGTCGCTATTGCGTGGCGACAAGCCACTGCGCCGGCCCGAAGATCTGGGAAACCATCCGCTGCTGCACACCTCGAGCGCCAACAGCGACGATTGGCGGCTTTGGCTGACCGCGGCGGGCCTGCCGGCCGACATTGCGAGGCACCCCGGCATCACCTTCGACATGATCTTCATGACCATCCAGGCCGCGATCGACGGCATCGGCGTGGCGATGGGACGGACCTCCTACGTCCAGGACGACATCGCCAAGGGCCGCCTCGTGGTGCCCTTCAAGATCGCGCTGCCGGCCGACGCCGGCTTCTACCTGGTCGCGCCCGAGGGGCGCCGCGAAGCGCCGAAGCTGACCGCATTCCGCCAATGGATGCTCGCTGCGACGCAAAATAAAGCCTGAAAAATCATCAGCTTCCTCCCAAAAACGGATTGACTCGGCCCGCCTCGCGCGGGAAGAGGCGTGGCAGATTGTCGCAGTCTCTGTCGCCTTGCCGTGGGATGATTTCCCGGTCCGGCCAGACCTTTCCAAGGGGAGCAACGCCATGGCTGGACCAGCCGCATCGACCAATCCACCCGCGATCAAATCACGCATCGGCGCCATCCTGCGCGCCACGTCAGGCAATTTTCTCGAACAGTTCGACTTCTTCCTGTTCGGCTTCTATGCGGCCGCGATCGGCAAGGCGTTCTTCCCCTCCTCTGATGAGACCGCATCGCTGCTCAACACCTTTGGCGTGTTCTGGCTCGGCGCCTTGATGCGGCCGGTCGGCGCGATCGTGCTAGGGGCTTACATCGACCGCATCGGCCGCCGCCAGGGCCTGATCGTCACCCTCGCCATCATGGCCTTCGGCACCGTCGTCATCGCATTCTGCCCGAGCTATGCGACCATCGGCATCGCCGCGCCCATCATCGTGCTGATCGGACGTTTGCTGCAGGGCTTCTCCGCCGGCGTCGAACTCGGCGGCGTGTCGGTGTATCTCTCGGAGATCTCCACGCCGGGCAATCGCGGCTTCTACACCTCGTTCCAGTCGTCGAGCCAGCAGGTCGCGATCTTCGTTGCCTCGATCCTCGGTTACATCCTCTCGGAGGTGATGCCGGCCGACACCGTTGCCGCCTGGGGCTGGCGCATTCCCTTCTTCGTCGGCTGCCTGATCATTCCCCTGATCTTTGTCCTGCGGCGGACGCTGGAGGAGACGCCGGCCTTCCTCGCCATGAAGAAGCATCCGACGGCCCGCGAGGTGTTCGCCTCCGCGCTCGCCAACTGGCGCATCGTCATCCTCGGCATGATGATCGCGATCCTGACCACGACGACGTTCTACTTCGTCACCGTCTACACGCCGACCTTCGGCAAGACCGTGCTGAAGCTGTCGACGCAGGACGCGCTGCTGGTGACGCTGCTCGTCGCCGTGACCAACTTCTTCTGGAACCCAGTCGGCGGCGCGCTCTCCGACCGCATCGGCCGCAAGCCTGTGCTGCTCACCATCGCCGGCCTGTCGCTCGTCACGGCCTACCCTGCGCTGCACTGGCTGGTGGCGGCGCCGAGCTTCGGCAAGCTGCTCGCCGTCGAGATGATGTTCTCGTTCTATTTCGGCGTCTACAGCGGCACTATGCTCGGCGCGCTGGTCGAGATCGTGCCGGCGGATGTGCGCACCACCTGCTTCTCGCTCGCCTTCGCGCTCGCCGCCGCCCTGTTCGGCACCTTCACGCCGTTCGCCTCGACCTTGCTGATCGAGCATACCGGCGACAAGGCCTCGCCCGGCTTCTGGCTGATGCTCGCTGCGCTGCTTGGAATCATCGCGGCCTCGACGGTGTATCGCGGCGGCGGCAAGGCCGTGCCGACTTATGATGCGGAGCCGGTTGCGGGGCACTAACCGTCATTCCGGGGCGCCTCGAAGAGGCGAGCCCGGAATCCATTTCGCTCATTCCCGTCGCACGATGGATTCCGGGCTCAGCCCTTCGGGCTGCCCCGGAATGACCAACTGGCTACAACTCCACCACCACGTAATCGCTCTCGACCTTCACCGGGATCGTCTCCGCGACATACGGCCCCTTCACGACGCTCGCACCCGGCTCGACATGGGCCGGGTAGGCCTTCACGCGGAAGCGGCGGGGATCGCAATAGGACTGACCGGTGCGGATGTCGAACTCCCAGCCGTGCCAGGGGCAGCGGATGATCTCGCCGAGTTTTGTATACTCGATCTCGCCGGGCTCCTTCGACTGCGCGAGACCGATCAGCGGGCCCTCGCACAGCGCCGCGCCCTGATGCGGGCAACGGTTCATCAGACCGAAATATTCACCCTTGATGTTGAAGACCGCGATCGGCCGCCCGTCGATCTCCAGAAATTTTCGCGTCCCCGGCGGCAGTTCGTCGACCGGCGCGATCACATGCCGCGCCATCAACCAATCCCGTACAGCGCGCGCGCATTGCCGAGGTAGAACGCCTCGCGATTGGCCTCGCTGACACCCGCCGGCAACACGCGCGACGGCTCGTCGTAATCCCAATGCGGATAGTCGGTCGCAAACAACAGGCGATCCCAGCCGATCCAGTTGATGACGTCGAACAGATCCTCGCGGCTTTCAGGATCCTCCATCGGCTGCGTCGTCCACCACACCTGCTCGCGAATATACTCCGACGGCGGCCGCTTCACATGCGGCACCTCGCTGCGCAGGCGCTGCCAGGTCTTGTCGAGCCGCCAGGCCAGCGACGGCGCCCAGCCGAAGCCGGCCTCGATCATCACCATCTTCAGTTTCGGGAAGCGCTCGAACACGCCTTCCAAAACAAGACTCGCTAGCGCCGATTGCTGGCATTGCGAGTGACCCACCATCTCCTCGATGTAATAGGACGGCCAGCCCGACGGCGTGATCGGATTGCCGCCGAAGCCGAAGGCGTGGACGCCGACGGGAAGGCCGGCTTCCTCCGCGGCCTGGTAGATCGGCCAGTAACGGCGCTGGCCGAGCGGCTCGACATTGCGGCTGAGCAGCAGCACCTGCACGAAGTTCTTGTCGCCGGCGCGCTCGCGGATTTCGGCGGCGGCCGACAGCCCGTCCTCATTGCCGACGACGATCGAGGCTTTCAGCCGCTTGTCCTTGCTGGTCCATTTGTCGATCTGCCAGTCGTTGATCGCCGAACACAAAGCGGCCGAGAGTTCGTGATTGCGGATGCCCTGCCCGGTGTTGAGCGGATTGAGCACACCCAACTGCACGTTGTTGGGATCGAGCAGTTGCTTCTGCATGAAGGACAGCGAGGAGCCCTGCGGGCCGCCTTCAGGCGGATAGGCATCGCGGCGCGAGGCGTTGGGCTGGGCCTTCGGATAGGGCGGGCCTTCCATCATGCCCTGATAGGCATGGACGCCGTAGACTTCGAGATGATGCTGCCAGCGTTTGGCGAGATAGGGATAAAGCTCGGTGCGGGTGGCGCGTGCCGGATGGATGTCGCAGTCCGCGATCGCGGTTTTGACGGTCAGTGGGGAAGCGGCTTCTTGGCTCTCGCGGAATTGGATATTCATCGCCTTGCCTCCTTTGGCAGCGGGCTCACGTCAGGCGGGGATAGGTCGCATGTGGATTTTCGATCATGATCTTGCGCACGAGATCGGGGGTGAGACCTTCGGGCAGCGCGTCCTGGCCCTCGAACTGCCAGTGCGGATAGTCCGTGGAGAATAGGACCAATTCGTCGGACTGCATATGATCAAACAGGCGAATTAATGTCGCCTCGTCTGGCGGCGCATCAAATGGCTGTAAGGAGAAGCGGATGTTGCTGCGCACAATATCCAGCGGCGCGCGATCAACCCACGGCGTCTCCATCCGCACCCCGCGCCAGAACTTGTGCAGGCGCCAGAGATAGGGAGAGATCCAGGAGACGCCGGATTCCAGCATCACCATTTTCAGGCGCGGATATTTGGCGAACACGCCCTCGACGATCAGGCTGGTGAGCTGGGTCTGGAACGCCTGGGCCTGCCCGACATAGTCCTCGATGTGATAGGAACCCCATCCCACTGCGGTCGGTGGATTGTGATAGGCGGAACCCGCGTGAATGCCGACCGGGAGTTCCAGCCGTTCCGCGGCTTCATAGATCGGCCACAGCGCGCGCTTGCCGAGCGGCGTGTCGCCCATCACAAGCATCAGGACCTGGACGAAGCGCTTATCGTGCGCGCAGCGCTCGATTTCTGCCACGGCCTTCTCGACGCTTTGCGTCGGGATCACGATCGAGCCGCGCAGCCTCTTGTCGCGATCGAGCCACTCCTTCGCCAGCCAGTCGTTCAGCGCGCGGCAGAAGGCGGCCTGCAAATCTTCCGAAAACACCATCTGCACGCCGTAGAGCGGATTGCAGATGGCGTAGCTGAGCTGAAACGGATCGAGCACATGGCGCTGCATGTCGTCGAGGCTCTCGCCCGGCTTGCCGCTCTCGGGGCGCCAGTCGGGCCGCGCCGTAATCGGCGAACTCGGCGGATAGGATTGCGAGATGAGGTCGACCATGCCGCGCGTCGTCACCTGATCGCGCCAATAGTCGTTCAGATGGGGCAGCAGGCTGGTCAGATGCGGCACGGCCGGATGCACGTCGCAATCCACCCCGCCGGCGATCAGGGACGCCATGACGTCTCCCTTCTCACGTTTCCTCGCATGTCTCTTCTTGTACCCGCCATTCAAGCAGGCCTGCCCGTCGCCCGCAACTCAGCCAAGCGTCCTGTCATATGCTAGGAAGGCTGAGCTCGGTTGCGAAGAGATAAGGGGTTAGGGATGAAAGAGCTCGTCAGCATTGCGGAACAGGTCGCAGCGAAGCTGATCGCGCGCAAACAGACCATCGCCGTGGCAGAATCCTCAACCGGCGGCCTGATCGCGGCCAGCCTGCTCGCGGTGCCCGGCGCGTCCGCCTATTTCCTCGGCGGCGCGGTGGTCTACACCCGCGATGCCAGGCGCGTGCTGATGGATATTTCGGACGAAGGAATGAAGGGCTTTCGTTCCTCGTCGCAGCCCTACGCGCAACTGCTGGCCGAGCAGATGCGAACGCGCTTCAACAGCGACTGGGGCCTGTCCGAGACCGGAGCAGCCGGCCCAACCGGCAACCGCTACGGCGACGCCGCCGGCCATAGCTGCATGGCGGTTGCGGGGCCTGTGTCAGAGGTGATGACGCTGGAGACCGGCAGCAACGACCGGTTCGGCAACATGCAGATGTTTGCTGCGACGGCGCTGAAGCTGTTGTTGAGGAAGCTGGAGGGGTGAGCTGCGCGAGTGAGTCGGGGCAGCCTCACCACCACATTGCTGTCATCGCCCGGCTCGACCGGGCGATCCAGTACTCCGAGACGGTTATGATTGAATCGATGGGCCGCGGCGTACTGGATGCCCCGCCTTCGCGGGGCATGACAGCGGAGAGTGAGGCGAGAGCTCACCGCCCCAAATGCCGCATGAAGATCCGGACCACATATCCCTGGAATCGCGGTGCTTCGTCGTAGAGATCTGACGCGATCCGCTCGATGGTCTCACGCAACGACAGGAACTGCGCCTGCCGTGCGCTGCTTTCGGTGCCCTGCATGCCCGCGAGCTCGTCCATGGCGGCGTCGCTGATCTGGCACTGCACGACCTCGTCGCCGCTCAGCATGGTGAAGCGAAAGGCCAGCCGTTCGAGGTCATGGCCAATGATCTTGTCGCGCGTCAGCGGCATCCAATTGTCCCGTCGCGCCCCCGAACGGGACAATGCTGAAAATCTGACGCCTTGTCACTATCCGCGCCGAAGGACGTGGCGGTCATCCGACGCCCATCAGCAGCGGCTCGACGAACCGGCTGCTCTCCAGCTTCAGTAGACGAGCGCCGTGCCGGTCGGCCTGTCGAGCGCCGCGGCCAGCGACCGATACTCCTCACAACCGGTCCCGCAGATGGAGGCAATCCGGCTCAAATGATAGAGCGCCTGCTCGCGATTACCCCGCTCGAGCTGCCACAGCCCGTAATATTGCCACGTCAGCACGTGGTTCGGATCCGCCTTCAATGCGCGCTCATACCAGACCTGCGACTGCTCGTAGTCGCCGAGCTTGCGATAGGAGTAGCCGATGAGGTTGGCGACGTTCGGATGGTCGTCATGGCCGAGCGACTTCAATTGCGCGATCGCGGCCGCATAGTCGTTGCGCTCGTAGATCGTGTCATAGGCCACGCGGTAGCCCGCCGCGAATGCGGGATCGCCGATGCCGGACTGATTGTTCGGCTTCTTGCCTTTCTGGGTTGCCTTGGCGCCCGGACGCTTCGGATAGGTCGGCTGCGGTTTCTGATCCGAATAGGCGCCCGCGTACGGATCCGTGGAGCTGGCGCTGCCCCCGCCTCCTCCACCCCCGCCTCCGCCCGCGGCAAAGGCCGGCGAGCACAATAGGGCTGCCGCGAACGTACCCAACACGAAGCGCCTGATCATCGCTGCGATCATGTCTGCCTCCTCAGTGTTTCAAGCGGCCCCGGACCAATTGATAACCCTGCCTCGGCGGCAATATTCCGGGACGCTGCGCTCACGGAGGCGTCAGCATGCGTACGACAGTTCCGGTGTCCTTTACTGGAAGGCCACCTCGGCAAAGCTGCGCAGCTTTCGCGAATGCAGCCGCTCCGATTCCTGTTGCTTGAGCCGCTCCAGCGCCTTCAGGCCGATCTCGAGATGCTGGCCGACGCGGCGGCGGTAGAATTCGCTGGCCATGCCGGCGAGCTTGATCTCGCCGTGCAGCGGCTTGTCGGAGACGCAGAGCAGCGTGCCGTAGGGAACGCGGAAGCGATAGCCGTTGGCGGCGATCGCGGCCGATTCCATGTCGAGCGCGACCGCGCGCGACTGCGACATACGCCGGATCACCTCAGGCCCGGAGATCTCCCAATTGCGGTTGTCGACGCTCGCGACGGTTCCAGTGCGCATCAGGCGCTTGAGCTCGAAACCTTCGAGCCCCGTGACGTCCTCGACCGCCTCCTCGAGCGCGACCTGCATCTCGGCCAGCGCGGGGATCGGGACCCACAGCGGCAGCTCGCGATCGAGCACGTGGTCTTCGCGCACATAGCCGTGCGCGAGCACGTAATCGCCGAGGCGCTGCGTGTTGCGCAGGCCCGCGCAATGGCCGAGCATCAGCCAGGCATGCGGGCGCAGCACCGCGACATGGTCGGTGACGTTGCGCGCGTTGGACGGACCGGTACCGATGTTGATCAGCGTGATGCCGCGATAGCCTGATGCGACCAGGTGGAAGGCCGGCATCTGCGGCATGCGCGCCGGCGCAACGCCGCTGATTGCGCCGGCGCTGCGCGTGATGACGTTGCCCGGCGCGACGAAGGCGTCAAGGCCAGCCTCACTCGACTGGAGCCGCTGCTGACAGAGCTGCGCGAAGGCGTCGACATAGAACTGGTAGTTGGTGAAAATGACAAAATTCTGGAAATGCTCGGGGTCGGTGCCGGTGTAGTGATAGAGCCGGCGCAGCGAGTAATCGACGCGGGCGGCGCGGAACAGCGACAGCGGCTCGGGCGCGCCCGGCTGAAGCTCGAAGGTGCCGTCGGCAATCGAATCGTCCATGGTGGCGAGATCGGGCACGTCGAACGCGTCGCGCAGCGATCGCGCGACAGAGGAGTTCTCGCTCGTCGTGATCGCAGCTTCGATGTTGATGTCGCGGCGATAGGCGAAGTGGATCGGGATCGGCTCGGCAGACTCGCCGATCTCGACGGGCACGCCGTGATTCTGGATCAAGAGGCCGATCTGCTCGATAAGGTAGCTCCGGAACAGATCCGGACGCGTCACGCTGGTTTCATGGACGCCGGGCCCGGCGACGAAGCCGTAGGCGAGACGGGAATCCAGCCGCGCATGCGTCGCGGTGGTGAGGCGGACGAAGGGATAATAGGCTCGCACCCGCGTCGTGATCGCTTCGCCGCCGACATAGGCCTCGAACCGGTCGCGCAGGAATTTTGTGTTGCGCTCGTAGATTTCTTCGAGCCGCGCGACCGCGAGTGTGGCGTCGGAGAAGGATTCGGTGGCGATGGAGGATGGGGATTGCATGGTCGACCGCCGAGTTGATGGGCTTGAGTCGAACTATAGCAAAGAAGTCAGTGCCGTAGGGTGGGCAAAGCGGAGCGTGCCCACCAATATGCCCGTCGTGTAAGAGACGGTGGGCACCGCGCATCGCGCCTTTGCCCACCCGACGAGACCGACAGCGAGAAACACGGTGCCGTGGGGTGGGTTAGCGCAGCGTAACCCGCCACTTCTGCTTCCGCGGATAGAGAAGCGGTGGGTTACGCTGCGCTAACCCACCCTACGAGATCACGACGCGCTTTCGCCCGTCACTTCTCCCGGAACGCCCGCATCAGCTGGTCGTGCAGCGGCTTCATCAGATAGGACAGCATCGTGCGGTCGCCCGTCTGGACGAAGGCTTCCACGGGCATGCCGGGAATCATCTTGACGTCGCCGAGACGGGCGATCTCTGCGGCCGGCATCGAGACGCGGATGGTGTAGTAGCTCTGGCCGGTGCGCTGGTCGGTGGTGACGTCGGGCGAGACGCGGCTGACGAGGCCGTTGAGCTCCGGCGTGGTGCGCTGATTGAAGGCGGAGAGGCGCAACAGCGTCTTCTGGCCGATCTGCAGCTTGTCGATGTCGACCGGATTGACCTTTGCCTCGACCTGGAGATCGTCGGCCTGCGGCACGATCAGCATGAGAGCGTCGCCGGCGGTGATGACGCCGCCGACCGTGTGCACCGTGGATTGCAGCACCATGCCGTCCTGCGGCGCGCGGATGTCGATGCGGCGAAGCTGGTCTTCGGCGGCAACCTTGCGCTCGATCAGCTCGCCGATCTTGTCGTTGGTCTCGCGCAGATCCTTGGAGACCTCGCTCACCACGTCCTTGTCGACCTGGATGATCTGGAGCTCGGTCTCCGTGATCTTGCCCTTGGCCTGGGCGCGCGAAGCGATGTACTGCGCGCGTTCGCCGTTGAGACGGGCCGAGTCGCGTTCGAGCTGGGTCAGACGCGAGATCTGCACCAGACGCTTGTCGTAAAGCTCGCGCACGCCGGTGAGCTCGTTCTGCACCAGCGCGATCTCCTGATCCTTGGCCTTCTCCTGGGCGCTGAGCCCCGCGATCTCCTCGTTGAGCTGCGTGATGCGCTCGCGCAGCTGGGCCTTCTGTCCGGTGCGGCCGTTGACGCGGACGTCGAACAGCTTGGTTTCGGCGGAGAGCAGCAGCTTGACGTCGGGATCCCCAGCGCGCTCGATCAGGGCCTGCGGAAATTCGATCCTGTCGACCCCGCGCTGCTCGGCCTGCAGGCGCGCCGCACGCGCCTGCGCGGCGTCGAGATTCTTGGTGACGATGGCAAGGTTGGCCTTGGTGACGGTATCGTCGAGCCGCACCACGATATCGCCGGCCTTGACCAGGTCGCCGTCGCGGGCGCGCACCTCGCCGACCACGCCGCCGGTCGGATGCTGCACCTTCTTGACGTTGGATTCGACCACGATCTGGCCCGGCGCGATCAGCGCGCCCGAGATCAGCACGGTCGAGGCCCAGCCACCGAGACCGACGACAAGCACCAGCACGATCACGAAGCCGAGGATCAGGTGAAACTTGATGGATTCGCGTACGGTCTTGTTCGCGGCAGGCTTCGGGCCGCCGATGGCCATCGTGCTCATGGCTTTGTGCTCATGGTTTGGCCACTCCACCTTCGCTGACGATCTTGATCGGGGCCGGCGGCGTCACGCGCGGCTGCAGTACCTGGGCGAGCACCTGCTCCTTTGGGCCGAAAGCCTGCATGCGGCCATCACGCAGCACCAGGACCTGGTCGACCGCCTCGACGCCGATCGGGCGGTGCGCCACCACGACCACGATGGCGCCGCGCTCGCGAGCGGCGCGGACGGCGCGGGTCAGCGCCTCGTCGCCTTCGGTGTCGAGATTGGAGTTGGGCTCGTCGAGCACGATCAGGAAGGGGTTGCCATAGAGCGCGCGCGCCAGCGCCACGCGCTGCGCCTGGCCGGCGGAAAGCGCCGTGCCCTGCTCGCCGACTTGCGTGTTGTAGCCCTCGCGCATCTTGATGATCATCTCGTGCACGCCGGCTTCTTTCGCAGCCGCGATGATGCCCTCGGACGTCGCCTCGGGATCGAACCGGCTGATGTTCTGGGCGATGGTGCCGCCGAACAATTCGACGTCCTGCGGCAGATAGCCGATGTGCCGGCCAAGCATGTCGGACGACCATTGGTCGAGCGCCGCGCCGTCGAGCCGCACCTTGCCGCGCACCGGCTGCCAGACCCCGACCAGCGCGCGGATGAGCGACGACTTGCCGGAACCGCTCGGGCCGATCACGCCGAGGCCGTTGCCCGCGGCGAGCGCGAAGGTGATGTCCTGCACGATGAGGCGCTGGTCGCCGGGCGGCACCATGGCGACGCCTTCGACCGAGAGCCGGCTCGTGGGCGCCTGCAACTGGGTCGGCATCGTCTGCGCCGGCATCTGCTCCAGCAGGCGCGTGAGGCGGTGCCAGCTCTGGCGTGCCGCGACGAAGGATTTCCAGTGCGCAATGGCGAGATCGACCGGCGCAAGCGCGCGGGCGGAGAGGATCGAGCCGGCGATGATGATGCCGGCGGTCGCCTCCTGGTGGATGACGAGATAGGCGCCGACCGCCAGCACGGCCGATTGCAGCATCATGCGCAGCACCTTTGCGACCGCGCCGAGACCGCCGGCGACGTCGCTCGCGCGCTGATTGCCGGCGAGATATTTTTCGTTGGTCTCGCTCCAGCGCTGGTTCATCCGGCCGGCCATGCCCATCGCCACCATGACTTCGGCGTTGCGGCGGCTGGCCTGGGCGAGATCGTTGCGCTGGGCGGCAAGCCCCATCGCCTCGCGCGCCGGCTGGCGGGACATGAACTCGGTGACCAGCGTCAGCCCGACCAGGATGATGGCGCCGACCAGCGCGGTGACGCCGATCATGACGTGGAAGGCGAAGCAGATGGCGAGATAGAGCGGCAGCCAGGGCAGGTCGAAGAATGCGCTCGGGCCCATTCCGCCGAGAAAGGAGCGGACATTGTCGAGGTCGCGTAGCGGCTGGGGGGCTTCG
>NZ_AJQF01000235.1:0-33372 GCF_000261705.1 Bradyrhizobium genomosp. III
ACGCGCTTGTTGAGGGCTTCATCGAGCGCGGTGCCGATCCGCCCCAGGATCCGGTTGCGGATCATGTCGAGCACACCCTGCGCCATGTAGAGGAAGCTGGCGAGGATGATCAGGCCGACCAGGGTCGGGACGCTGCGGCTCGGCAGCACCCGGTCGTAAACCTCCAGCATGAATATCGACCCGGTCAGATAGAGCAGGTTGATCATGCAGCTCATCAAGCCGACGCCGATGAACGCCGTGCGACAAGCGCGTAAGGCGTCACCGAGCTCTGAACGGCGGACGCCAGGACCGGCTGCCATCAGTCTGATCTCTTTCAGGTGGGGGCCAAGGCCCCTGATTTCACGAGCAATTCAGGGTACTCGCCCCGGATTAACATCATGTTCGCCCTGCGTCCAACGCAGCCGGGTTCATCCAAAACCCTGATGGCCCACATCTACCCCTGATGGCCCCGCACGCAAGTCCGGTATTTCACAGTCTTTGCGGCTTTTTGGTGCAGTGGCCGCCGCCCCTCCCGGTCCTGGAGAGGCGGCTAGTTCCGATCGATCGAACCGGGCGGCTGCTAGAACCGGCCGCCGCCCCGCACCAGCCGTACCACCAGCAGCAGGATGACCGCGCCGATGGCGGAATAGACGATCTCGGATACCAGGCCCGTGCCGAGGCGAATGCCGAGCTTCGGAAACAGGAAGCTCGCCACCAGCGCACCGGCGATGCCGACCACGATGTCGCCGATGATCCCGAACCCCGTTCCGCGCACCACCTTGCCGGCGAGCCAGCCGGCCACCAGCCCGACGAACAGGATGACGAGCAGGCCTTCGTTTGAAATGTGCATAAATCTGGTCCCTCTGCATGAACGGCCGCATGGAACGGGAACCGGGATGAATGGCGTCTGAATGCTAGTCGCTTCACCCGCCTTCGACAAAAATGTCGAAAACAACCCCATGCAAAGTAGAACGGCTTCTGCCTGCGGTCGCCGGTGAACTGTGACAACTCGGTGTTGCCGTAGAGGAATTTCAAAGGAAGGAGCGCTGCTGCAGCGCCGTTCAAATATTATGACACCGCCGCCGTCTGCTCCGCCAGCACACATCGCGCCGCCCGGCCCGGCCCGACCGCCACATTGGCAGGCAATTGCGCCAGGCAACGGGGCTGCGCCACGGCGCAGCGCGGGGCGAAGGAGCAGTTGTGGGGTTTCTCGGTCAGCGAAGGCGGCGTGCCGGGGATGGTTTCGAGGCGGGCGCCACGCTTGGCGCCGTGAATAGTCGAGGCGAGCAGGCCCTTGGCATAGGGATGCACCGGGCTGCGGACGATGTCGCGAAGCGTGCCCTGCTCCACGATCTGGCCGGCATACATCACCGCGACACGGTCGCAGATCTCGATGGCGACGCCGATGTCGTGGGTGACGAAGATGACGGACATGCCGAACTCGCGCTGCAGCTCGCGCAGCAAGAGCAGGATCTGGATCTGCACGGTGGCATCGAGCGCGGTGGTCGGCTCATCCGCGAGCAGGATTTTTGGCCGGCACGCCAGCGCCAGCGCGATCATGGCGCGCTGACGCATGCCGCCGGACATCTCGTGCGGATAGGCGTCGAGCCGGCGTTTTGCGGAGGGAATGCGCACGACCTCGAGCATTTCGAGTGCGCGTGCCCTGCCCTCCGCGTAGCTTTTGCCCTCGTGGCGCACGACGCTTTCGGCGATCTGCGCCCCGATGGTGTAGACCGGATCCAGCGCCAATGCCGGCTCCTGGAAGATCATCGACACGGTCTGGCCGCGGAAGGACGACAGCTCCTCGTCGTTCATGGCGAGCACGTCGCGGCCCATGACGTTGACGGTGCCCGAAATCTGCGTGCGCTTCTTCGGCAGCAGCCGCATCAGCGCACGCAGGGTCACGCTCTTTCCCGAACCGGACTCGCCGAGCAGGCCCAACACCTCACTGTTGCCCAGCGAGAGACTGAGATCGTTCACGGCGTAGACCGTGCGCTCCCCGGTGAAGCGGATGTTGAGGCCCGAGATGTCGACGAGGTTGGTCATGACGGCAGTTTCGGCAATCGATCGTGATAATCGGTGACGCGCTGGAAGGCCGCGCCGATGGTGAGCAGGGTCGCTTCGTCGAAGGAGCGGCCGATCAGCTGCATGCCGACCGGCAGGCCGCTTTTCGTGAAGCCCGAGGGCACGGTGAGCGACGGCAGGCCGAGGAAGTTCACCGGGCGGGTGAACAGCGTCAGCCGCTGCACCATGGCCGGTGCGTTCGGCCCGCCCCCGACATCGCTCTCCTCGATCGTCGGCGCCGGCACCGGCGAGGCCGGCGCGATCACGGCATCGACGTCCGAGGTCGCCGCGTTGTGCGCGGCCAGCGCCGGGCCGCGCCAGCGCATCGCTTCCAGATATGTGATGGCTGGAACGGCGAGACCGTTCTGCAGTCGCATCAGGACTTGCGGGCCATAGTCCTGCGGACGCTCGATCATCCAGCGCTTGTGGAAGGCGGCAGCTTCGGCGGCGAGCACGAGCTGGCTCGCCGAGGACAATTGCCGCTGGTCCGGCAGCTCGACCGTGACGATGTCCGCGCCCTCACGCTTGAGCACGGCGATGGTCTCGTCCAGCACGCGCGCGACCTCGCTGTCGAGATCGTCGACATAGAACGAGGCGGGTACGCCGATCTTGAGGCCCTTCAGCGAGCCCTTGGTGGCGCCGACATAGTCCGATAGCGGCTCGTGGCTGCAGGTCGAGTCCGCAGGGTCCGCCCCAGCCATCAGCGCCAGCAGCAGCGCGCAATCCTCGGCGGTGCGGGCAAGCGGGCCGACGGTGTCGAGCGACTGCGACAACGGCATCGCGCCGGCCCGGCTGACGCGACCGACGGTGGTCTTCAACCCCGTGACGCCGCAGAAATGCGCGGGCATCCGGATGGAGCCGCCGGTGTCCGAGCCCAGCGCCCCATAGGTCAGCCGCGCCGCGACCGCCGAGCCGGAGCCCGACGACGAGCCGCCGGTGATGTGCGCGACGTTCCAGGGATTGCGCACCGGGCCGTAATGGGCGTTGTGCCCGGTCGGACCATAGGCGAATTCGGCCAGATGCAGCGTGCCGAGCCTGATCTGGCCGGCATCCTTGAGCCGCTGCAACGCCGTGGAGGTCACGGTCGGCACGAAATCACGACGGATCAGCGAGCCGCAGGTCGCGACGTGGCCTGCATCGTAATACATGTCCTTGTGCGCGAGCGGCACGCCGTGCAGCGGACCACGGACATTGCCCTTGGCGAGATCGGAATCGGCGGCCTCCGCCGCATGCAGTGCAGCCTCCGCCTCGACCGACATGAAGGCGTTGAGATGCGGCTGCCACTGCGCAATGCGGTGCAACAGCGCGCGCGTCACCTCATGCGAGGACACCTGCTTCATCGCGATCGCGCGCGCGACCTCGGTGAGCGTCATCAATGCAGGCTCAGTGCTCATTTCGACACCTTCTGCGTCTGCACGGTCGGATAGAGCGCGGGCTCGAGGTCGAACGGCAGCGTGCCGGCGATGGCCGCGAAGCCTTCGAAGGCAGGTCCGATGGAATTGGAGATGCGCGTCGCGATCTCGTCGTCCACGGGGACGCCGGCAACCAGCGCAATCGGCTTGATCTCTTTCGGTGTCGGTCTCGTCATGCGGTCTTCTCCCTGGGCGCGCGGCTATGGCCAGAACCCGGAATCGCCATGTAGCATGCGGCCTCGTGGCCCATATTATCCAGCGCGGTGAGCTTTGGTGTCGCATTTGCGCAGAGCGGCTCCGCAAACGGGCAACGGGTGTGGAAGCGGCAGCCCGGGGGCGGATCAATCGGGTTGGGCGGATCACCGGTGATTGGCGGTTGCTCGGTGCGCCTGTCGGGGTCCGACGACGGCATCGCCGCCAGGAGTGCGCGCGTGTAGGGATGCGCAGGGTTGTCCCAGACCTGGTCGACCGGGCCGAGCTCGACGACCTCGCCGAGATACATCACCAGCACGCGGTCCGAAATGTAGCGGACGACGTTGAGGTCGTGGCTGATGAAGAGATAGGTCAGCCCGAACTCGCGCTTGAGATCGGCGAGCAGGTTGAGCACCTGCGCCTCGACGGATTTGTCGAGCGCGGAGACCGCTTCGTCCAAAATCACAAGTCGCGGCGACAGCGCCAGCGCGCGCGCGATGTTGACGCGCTGGCGCTGGCCGCCGGAGATCTCGTGCGGATAGCGGTTGGCGAAGTTCTCCGGGCGCAAGCCCACCTTGCCGAGCAGCTCGCGCGCCAATGCGCGTGCCGCGCCATCGCCCATGCCGTGCACCTTCGGGCCAAAGGCGATCGATTCCTCGATCGTCAGGCGCGGATTGAGCGAAGCATAGGAGTCCTGGAACACCATCTGCATGCCGCGGCGCAATTCGCGCAAGCTCAGCGACTGGCCGACGGTCATGCCGTCATAGATGATGTCGCCGGTGTCGCGCGGCATCAGATGCATCAGCAGGCGCGCGGTGGTGGACTTGCCGCAGCCGGACTCGCCGACGATGCCGACGGTCTCGCCCTTGGCGACGGCGAAGGAGACGTTGTCGACGGCGCGCACGGTGCGCTTCGCGGCAAACAATCCACCGCGAACGGGAAAGTGCTTTGTCAGTCCGTTGACCTGAAGCAACGGCTGCGCGACGCCGCCACGGTCTTCGACCGGCTCGAGCATTTCGACGGATGTGTTGCTCTCGCTCATGGCTAGTTCCTGATGTCCATGGCGCTCCGCAGGCCGTCCGAGAGCAGGTTGAAGCAGATCGAGACGGCGAAGATCATCGCGCCCGGCAATGCGGCGACCCAGGGATTGACGTAGATCGCGGTACGCAAGGTGTTGAGCATCAGCCCCCATTCCGGCTCCGGCGGCTTGGTGCCGAGGCCGAGGAAGGAAAGACCGGCGGCCAGGATCATCGAGACCGAAATCAGGCTCGTCGCATAGACGAAGATCGCGCCGAGCACATTGCCGAGGATGTGCACGCGCATGATGGTGAAGGGCCCGGCGCCGGAGGCGCGCGCGGCCTCGACGAAGTCCATGTTGCGCACGCCGGTGGTGACGCTTTCGGCGACGCGGGTGATCTGCGGCACGAACACGACCGTCAACGACACGATGGAATTGAGGATGCCGGCGCCCAGCGCGCCGGAGATCGCGATCGCCAGCAGCACGGAGGGAAAGGCGTAGAACACGTCGATCGTGCGCATGATCGCAGTGTTGAGCTTGCCGCCGACATAGCCGGCGACGAGGCCCAGCGAGGTGCCGATGCAGAACGCGAGGATCACGGGCAGGATGCCGATGACCAGCGACAGCCGCCCGCCGTAGATCAGCCGTGCCAGCATGTCGCGGCCGAGCTCGTCGGTGCCGAGCGGATAGCCAGCGGTGCCGATGTGGCGCAGGCGGCGGATCATGGAGCCCTTGTAGGGATCTTCCAGACCCAGCCACGGTGCGAGGATCGCGGACAGGAAGATCAGCAGCAGCACCAGCGCGCATGCCATGCTGACCTTGTCACGCCGGATGCGGCGGCCGACGGTCGCCCAATAACCGCGCGCCTTGGTGGCGGGTGCGGCCTGCAGCGCGGCATCGGCGGTGGCAGACAACGGAAGCTCGCTCATCGCCGCAATTTCCATCGTCGTCCCGGCGAAAGCCGGGACCCATAGCCACGAAATGTAATTTGGCGAAGACTCGTAGTGGCCGTCTCGTCCCACAACCGCTTACCGGGGTTATGGGTCCCGGCCTTCGCCGGGACGACACTGAGTGTGTGGCACCTCATCCCACTAGCCCCGCTTGATGCGCGGATCGATCGCGGCTTGCGCGATGTCGACCATGAGATTGAGGAAGACGAAGAACAGCGCCAGGATCAGGATCGTGCCCTGCAGCAGCGGCAAATCACGCTGGAAGATCGCCGAGTTGAGCAGGAAGCCCGAGCCCGGCCAGGAGAACACGGTCTCGATCAGGATCGAGCCGCCGAGCATATAACCGAGTTGAAGCCCCATCACCGCGAGCGCGGTGGGCGCGGCGTTCTTGATGACGTGGCGGAACACGCCGCGCTCATGCAGCCCCTTGGCGCGCAGGGCCTCGACAAAATCCTGGCTCAGGATGTCGCCGGTCAGCGCGCGCACCGTGCGGGTGACGATACCCATGGGAATCACCGATGTCGTGATCGCGGGCAGCACGAGGTATTGCAGGTGCGCCCAGTCCCAGGCCCAGGTGGCGGAGCCGCCGGGCCCGGCGCCGACCGCGGGCAGCCAGTTCAGCTGCACCGAGAAGATGATGACGAGCACCATGCCGAGCCAGTAATGCGGCACGGATACGCCCGCGATGGCAAAGGACGTCGCGAGCTTGTCGATCCAGGTCTCGCGGAAATAGCCGGCGATCAGGCCGAGCAGGATGCCCATGGTGAAGCCGATGATCGCGGCGGCAATCGCCAGCGTGACGGTGTTGCTGACCGCGCGCATGACCTCGGCGAGCACGGGGCGCCCCGTCGCAATGGAATTGCCGAGATCGCCGTGCAGCGCGCGCATCAGCCACAAGCCGAACTGCACCGGCAGCGGGCGGTCAAAACCATAGGCGGTACGCAGCTGCGCGGCGAGCTCCTGCGAGGCATCGGCCGGCAGCACCGCGACCAGCGGATCGCCCGGCGTGATGTGCACGAGCAGGAAACACACCAGCGCGACGCTGATGACGATCGGGACGACGTAGACGATGCGTCTGGCGATATAGGCGAGCACTGGTCTTCTTTCTTCCTTCTCCCCTTGTGGAAGAAGGTGGCGCGAAGCGCCGGATGAGGGGTATCTATCCGCGGATACAGCATTATCGAATGAGCGAGAGGGTCACTCGCGGAGAGAGACCCCTCACCCGGCTTCGCTGTCGCGAAGCCACCCTCTCCCACAAGGGGAGAGGGTGCACTGTTCGTGTGGCGCGAACTACTTCATCGACACCAGCGAGAAGTCGATGAACCAGCTCTTCGGCTGCACCACGCCGGTCACCTTCGGGCTCATCGCGCGGGGGCCGACGTCGTGGGCGACATAGAGGAAGGCGGCATCGTCAACCGAGGCCGCGTGCAGCTCGGCGAGTGCGGCGTCACGCGCGGCGGGATCGAAGGTCTGGCGAGCCTTCTTCACCAGCTCGTCGAACTTGGGATTGTTGATGAAACCCCAATTGTTCGAGACCGGCGGCGCCATGCCCGATTGCAGGAAGCGCACCAGGGCGAAGAACGGATCCATCGCCGCGTAGGTCACGTTGGTCGCGTGCGAACCGTTCGCCGACGGATCCTTGGCGCCCCGGCGCCAGTTCGTGAACAGCGTATTCCATTCGATGACGTCGAGCTGCACATCGAAGTAGCATTCGGCAAGGGCCTGCTGGAGATACTCGTTCATCGGCAAGGGCTGCATCTGGCCCGAACCCGAGGCGGAGGTCTGGGTCTTGACCGTCAGCTTCTTGTTGGGGCCGAAGCCCGCCTCCTGCATCAGCTTCTGCGCAGCCGCCTTGTCATACTTGATCTCGAAGCTCGGCTTGCCGCGCCAGGGATGACCGGGCTCGAAGGTGCCGGTCGCCGGCACCATCAGGCCGGCGAGCAGGCCGTCCTTGAGACCTTCGCGATCGACGCAGAGGTTGGCGGCCTTGCGCACGCGGATGTCGTTCCAGGGCGAGCCCTCGACGCGGGAGAACTGCCACGGCCAGACATGCGGCTGCTCGTTGGCGTAGAGCTTGAAGCCGCGCTGCTTGAGCTCGGGCAGTGCGTCCGGCGCCGGCGCCTCAACCCAGTCGACCTGACCGGAGAGCAGCGCCGCGGTGCGGGCGTTGGCTTCCGGCATCGGCAACAGCACCATCTTGTCGACCTTGGGCACGCGCGCCTTGTCCCAATAGCTCGCGTTCTTGACGAGCTCTAGCCGCTCGCGCGGCGTGAAGCTCGCCATCTTCCACGGGCCGGTGCCTGCAGCGTCCTTGGCAAACGCCGTCCATGCCGCCTGCGACTTGGCCTTGGCGTCGGCGCCTTCGGCCTTGTCATAGAAATGCTGCCACTTCGCCGGGCTCGCCATGAACAAATTGGTGAGGTTGATCGGCAGGAAGCTGTCGGGCTCCTTGGTGGTGAGCTCGACCGTCATGTCGTCGATCTTCTTGGCGGAGGCCAGCGTCGGCATGCGCGAGGCCGTGACGCCGACCTGGCTGGCGTCGAACTGCGGCGCGTCCTGCTTCAACACCTTCTCGACGTTCCACACCACGGCATCCGCGTTGAACGGGGAGCCATCGTGGAAGGTCACGCCAGGGCGCAGCTTGAAAACCCACTTGGTCTTGTCGGCATCGTCGACCTTCCACTCGGTGGCAAGGCCGGGAATCACCACGCTCGCCTTCTCGGCGGAGGACAGGTCCCAGCCGGTCAGCGCGTCGTACATGGTGAGGCCGGTGAAGCGGTTGCCTTCAAAACCCTGATCGGGCTGGCCTAGCGTGCGCGGAATATCGGCAGCGGTCATGCCGATGCGCAGCACGGTTTCGGCACTGGCCTCACGCGGCCATGCAGCCGCCGTCGCTAGAGCGAGCACCGCGATCCATGCCGCGCGCGTGTTCTTCTTAGTAAGCATCGCCTCAATCCCTTTCCGGCTTCGATGACTATTTTTGATGCAATCGTATGCAATGGCTATGCCAAAGAGAAACTTATTCTGCGATTTGGCCCTGCGACGACAAGTCCTTGTAGGTCGCAGGCGGGTCCACGCGCCGCGCTGCCTATTCTGGCATCAAGATTGCAAGTTCGGTCTCGAAATCCCCTGGGAGCTCTGGGCCATGCGTGTTCGTCTATCGATTTGTCTCGCCGTGCTTGCACTGGCGTTGTCCGCAATCTCGGCGCGCGCCGAAACCGTGGTGCGCTACGGCATCTCGATGGCGGACATTCCGCTCACCACGGGTCAGCCCGATCGCGGCGCCGGCGCCTATCAGTTCACGGCCTACACGATCTACGATCCCTTGGTGGCCTGGGAGATGGACGTCGCCGACCGGCCCGGCAAGCTGGTGCCGGGGCTTGCGACCGAGTGGAAGGTCGATGATGCCGACAAGACCAAATGGCGCTTCACGCTGCGCAAGGGCGTGAGGTTTCACGACGGCAGCGAGTTCAACGCCGACGCCGTGATCTGGAATCTGGACAAGGTGCTCAACGACAAGGCGCCGCAATTCGACAAGCGCCAGAGCGCGCAGGTGAAGACCCGCCTCCCCTCCGTTGCGAGCTACGCCAAGATCGACGATTTCACCGTGGAGATCACCACCAAGACGGTCGATTCCTTCTTTCCCTGTCAGATGCTGTGGTTCCTGGTGTCGAGCCCGGCGCAGTACGACAAGCTCGGCAAGGATTGGGACAAGTTCGCGAGCCAGCCCTCCGGCACCGGCCCGTTCAAGCTGACGAAGCTGGTGCCGCGCGAGCTTGCAGAACTCAGCAAGAACCCGGACTACTGGAACAAGAAGCGCATTCCCAAGGCCGACAAGATCGTGCTGGTGCCGATGCCGGAAGCGCTGACCCGCACCAACGCGCTGCTGGCGGGGCAAGTCGATCTGATCGAGACGCCGGCGCCGGATGCCGTGCCGCAGCTGAAAGCCGCCGGCATGAAGCTCGTCGACAACGTCACACCGCATGTCTGGAATTATCATCTCAGCGTGCTGCCGGGCTCGCCCTGGACCGACATCCGCCTGCGCAAGGCGCTGAACCTTGCGATCGACCGCGACGCCGTGGTCGGGCTGATGAATGGCCTCGCCAAGCCTGCCAAGGGACAGGTCGATCCGTCCAGCCCGTGGTTCGGCAAGCCCGGCTTCGAGCTGAAATATGATCCAGCTGCAGCCAAGAAACTGGTCGAGGAAGCCGGCTATTCAAAAGCAAAACCGCTGAAGGCCACCTTCATCATCGCACAGGGCGGCACCGGCCAGATGCTGTCGCTGCCGATGAACGAATTCCTGCAGCAGAGCGTTAAAGAGATCGGCATCGACATCGACTTCAAAGTGGTCGAGCTCGAGACATTGTATACGCATTGGCGCAAGGGCGCGGCCGACGAGATCAACGCCGGCATCACCGCCAACAACATTGCCTATGTCACCTCGGACCCGCTCTACGCGATCGTCCGCTTCTTCCATTCGGGCCAGATCGCGCCTGTGGGGGTCAACTGGGGCGGCTACAAGAACCCGAAGGTGGATGCCCTGATCGACGAGGCCAAGCAGACATTCGATAGCGCCAAACAGGACGAGTTGCTGGCCCAGGCGCACGCGCTGATCGTGGACGACGCCACGCTGGTCTGGGTTGTACACGATACCAACCCGCACGCGCTGTCGCCGAAGATCAAGCAGTTCGTGCAGGCGCAGCATTGGTTTCAGGATCTGACGACGATCGGGATGGAGTGAGCGGCAAACACAGGTGTCGTAGGGTGGGCAAAGCGAAGAGTGCCCACCACCTCGGCATTGCGGAGCAGGATCGTGGGCACGGCGCTAACGCGCCTTTGCCCACCCTACGAGAGTTGATGGACGTCGCTGGCGTTTGAGCCAAGCTGCCGTATCAACCACCACTGTCGTCCCGGGCAAGCGCCAGCGCAGACCCGGGATCCATAACCACAGGGAGTCGTTTGACGAAGACACGTGGTTGCCAATCTCGCGCGGCAACCACTCCCTGGGGTTATGGGTCCCCGCGTTCGCGGGGACGACAGCGAATTTGAGGCGCTGGCAACGCAAACAACGCCTCCCCACTACTTCGTCAGCAGCGCATACGCCCCGCTCCAACCCTCCGGCGGCGGGTTGATCTGAAAATCCCTGATCCTCGCCTCGTAGAGCCTGAACAGCTTTTCCAGCGTGTCGGCATCCTCGCTGCGACGGCCGCGTTCGATCGCATCGAGTGCGCCCTGCCAGTCGCGGCCGCGGTAGCAGCCGAGCATTTCGATGGTGATGTTGCGCAGGCGCTGGAAGGCGCCTGAGTGCATCACGTCCTCGCGCCCGGCGATAGCGTAGATCACCTCCGGCTCGGTCTTGCCCTTGACCATGATGAAGTCGAGCTCGAGGATCGCGAACTTGTCCTTGGCGGCAAGCGCGGTCCTGGATCCGACGATGATCGGGAAGCCGTATTCCTTCGACTGGCCTTCCAGGCGTGAAGCCAGGTTCACGCTGTCGCCGAGCACCGAATAATTCTTCTTCAGGTCCGATCCCATATTGCCGACCACGCCGATGCCGGTGTTGAGGCCGATGCCGACATTGAGCGGAATGTAGACATGGCCGCCGTCGGCGGCTTCCTGCTCGCGCTCCTTGTTGACCGCGTCGATCTGCTCCAGCATCTGGATCGCGGCCTCGCAGGCGTTGACCTCGTGCTCGGCATCGTCGAGCGGCGCGTTCCAGAACGCCATGATGGCGTCGCCCATGTACTTGTCGATGTAGCCCTTCCGCTCGATGATCACGTCGGTGAGCGGCGTCAGGAAGCGGTTCATCAGCGCAATCAGGCCTTGCGGGTCCTGCTTGTAGCTTTCCGAGATCGTGGTGAAGCCGCGCACGTCCGAGAACATGATCGTCATCTCGCGCTCTTCGCCGCCGAGCACGAGCTTTTCCGGCGACTGCGCCAGCTGCTCGACCAGAACCGGCGACATGTATTGCGCGAACTGCCCGCGGATCTGCACGCGCTGGCGCTGCTCGCGCACGAAGCTCGCGAAGATCAGCGTCAGATAGACCGCAGTGGTCGAGAGCAGCGGATAGGTGAAATCGATGAGGTAGCGGTACTGCGCGTAGAAGAACCAGGACACGCCGACCAGGATCGCAGCGAAGGTCGCACCCGCGAGCACGAGGCGCACAGGGCCGAGATTCGGCGTGAAGATGATCACGAGCAGGCCGATGACGAGCGCGGCCAGCAATTCGACGCCGAGCGCATAATTCGGCTGCGAGATCACCGCGCCGCTCAGCACGCTCTCCAGCACCTGGGCGTGGATCTCGACCCCCGGCATGGCCCGTGACACCGGCGTCGTCTTGATGTCGTTCAATCCGCCCGCGGAGGTACCGACCAGCACCAGCTTGCCGGCGAACCTGGAAGGCGGCAGGCTGTTGTCGAGCATGTCGACCGCGGACACGTAGATCGAAGGATCCCGGCGGGCATAGTGCACCCAGAGCTGACCGTTCTTGTCGGTCGGAACTTCCAGGCCCTTGAGGCGGATCGACCTGATACCGGCCTTGTCCGTGCGGACCAGCAGGGTCGGCGTTCCCGTGACGACACGCAGGATCTCGAGGCTGAGCGAGGGCATGATGTTGCCCTGGGCGCGCATGATCATCGGCACGCGGCGGATCAATCCGTCACGCTCGGTCCGGATCGAGAACAGGCCGCGACCGGCCGCGATCTTCTCGATGATCGGCACGTTGCGGAGCAGGCCGGGGAATTCGAACAGGAAGCGCTCGGCGCCCTCCTCCCCGAGCGTGGCCACGCCCGTGAACGGAAGCGATTTATCGAGCTCGGACAGGACCTCTGGAAGCCCGGTTTCTCCCAGCACCACCCGCGAGCGCTTGATCGCGTCGGCGAGGACCTGGTCATTGCTCGGCAGTTCGCGCAGCTTGGCGCGGGTGGCGTCGTCCAGATAGCGCATCTGGCTCGCGACCAGCTCCGGGTTGAGCCGGTCGGGCTCCGAGAACACCACGTCGAAGCCGATCGCCACCGCGCCGCTATCGGTGAGGTTCTGGATCAGGTCGGCGATGCGCGTGCGCGGCCACGGCCACTGCCCGAGCCTGGCGAGGCTCTTGTCGTCGATGTCGACGATGACGACCGGCCGCGATGCCTTGTGGCGCGGGTCGATCAGCTGGAACATGTCGAAGGTGCGCAGCCGCAATTCCTGGATCGGCAGCGGATCCCACAGGCGCGCGCCGGCGAATATGACCAGCAGCGCAAGGCACATCAGCCGCGCAAAGCCCAGCTTCCGTGCAAACCACCGCCGCAGGATCTTGAGACGTTTCATGCTGGTGGAATATCATGCATTGACGATCAATGGCAGCGCCGATCGCAGATACCGACGATCGACGCGCCCAAGCGTCAGGAATGAACGATGAAGTCGCTGGCGTGGAGATTGCCGACGACTGTGTTCTTCAGGAGAATCTTGTCGTTGCTGTCGAGCGTCAGCAAGGTATCGACGCCCTGCTGCGCCGCGTGCTGCGAAACCTGCGTCCAAGACGTGATGCTGGTGAACTGCCGCAGGTCGATCTTGTCGAGGCCGGTCTCGAAGTCATTCACGGTGTGCTGAACCGCGGTCTGCGACGACGTCGGCGCGAACACGAACTGGTCCTTGGCGCCGCCGCCGATCAGCGTATCGTTCGACTCGGTCGCGAAGATGACGTCCTTGCCGTCGGCGCCTGCCAGAATGATATCCTGGCTGCTCGCTCCCGCGACGAAGATGAAGTTGACCGTGTCGGAGTGGCCGGCCGAATCGGCGACGGTCAGGGTGACCCGGTCGGTCACGGGCGGCTGCGGGTAGTCATCGGCGCTGGCGCCTGTCGGATCGTAGACGACGCCAGTACCGCCGCTCGCGAGGCCCGCGTTGATTGCGCCGAGTGAACCCGTCATCGGAGCGAAATAGACGCTGCTGACGTCCGGATGCGCCGTCGACAGCGTGACGGTGAACGTATCCGCAGCTGCGCCTGCATCGGTATCGACGACGACGAGATCAGTGATGATGTCGTTGCTGTTCTCGATGATGTGCTCGACCTGGAAGCTCCCGGTGTCGATGACCGGGCCGCCGGCCTCGTTCGCGCCCCTCACGTCGACCGTGAGCGTGGCCGTGCCGGTTGCACCGTGCACATCCGTGGTCTGGACCGTGAAGATATCCGCGTAGGAGCCGTCGGTCAGCGCGTTGATCGCGGCGGCGTTCGGAACGTAGCTGTAGCTGCCATCGGGATTGACCGTCAGCGTCCCGTAGAGTCCGCCAGCTGTCGTGGCCGCGTGGTGATCCGCATTGATGACGGCATAGGTCAGCGTCGCCGTCTCGCCGGTGTCGACATCGTTGCCCGCCAACGTCCCGGTCAGATCGCAGAAAGTGTCGGCAGCAGCCGTGTCCGAGAGCGGACCGATGTGGAGATCTGCGAGCGTCGGCGCGTCGTTGCTGCCGGCGATGTTGACGGTGACGACTGCACCGGTGCCCGCGCCGACACCATCGGCCGGAACGATCGTGTATTGCAGCGACAGCGTTTGGCCGGCGCCGAGGAAATCGAACGCCTGTCCGTGCGAATTGAAGTTCCAGGTGAACTGCGTATGAGTCGCGGTACCGTCGAGGATGTAGCCCGAGGGGACAGTGAGATCCGCCAGGAGGTCGGCATTCGACAGCCCGCCGACGCTGTCCGTTTGCAGCACGCCGTCGAGATAGGCCTGCACGTGGCTGACCGACACCGTGACGTGATCGGTCGCATCGACGTCGGAAACCGTCAGCACGCCGTGAGTGTCCAGCCCCTCATTGGTTTCCTTGAGGTCGGCAAGGTCGATGTCGAGGCTTTGGGCGGGGTTGACCGAATTGGCGACCGTGTTGCCGCTGCCGCCGCCGAGCTGATAGTACGCGGCCAGATCCGTCTCGTGGCCGCTGAGCGCGGTGAAATCGATCGACTGGATCTGAACCTGCGTCAGCGCGTCGGTCCAGACGCTGACGTCGGCGATCGAGCCGAAGAAGCCTTCCGAGCCAAAGCCCGCCGCACCCGGCTCGCTCGCGCCGCCGATCATCATGTAAGAGTGCGACGGATTGGACGGGCTGCCGTCGATCGGGTTGACCGACCATGCCTGCGAATATTCGAGATGGCCGTCGAGATAGAGCGAGAAGGTGCCGTTCTCGCGGGTCAGCGCGATGTTGTGCCACTGTGACGCGGCGATTGCCACGCCGGTATCGGCGATCTGGACGCCGCCCGCGAGGATCTGCAGCTCCATCGTGCCGTTGGCATTGACCGTGCCGAGCAGGCCAAAGCCCGTCGTCGAGGTGTTGCCGTTGTAGAACAGGATCTGGCCGTGACCAGCCTCGGCGCCGCCGTTCCAGTTCACCCGGCCGTCCAGCGTCACGTCATCAGTGGCGACCGTCGGCGCGGCGCCGACCGCGATGGTGTGGCCGTCGAAGCCCATGTCGTCCGACGTGGCGTAGGAGACGGTCGGCGCATCGTTGGTGCCGGTGATCGTGACGGTGACGTCCTGGCTGATCTTGCCGCCGTGCTGGTCGTCGAACGTCACGGTGTAGACCTGGGTGATGGTCTGCCCTTCCGCGAGCGACTGCAGCACGGGATCGTTGTTGTCGAGCGTGAAGTGCCAGCCCAACGTCGCACCGTTGTTACCGTCAGTGCTGGATTCGGACACCGCATCGATCGTGAAGGTGCCGATATGCGAGCCGGTCCCGAAGCCCGGCAGGTTCGAGCTGACCGACGAAGATTTGAACGACCACGCCGCCGTGTGGGTGTCGGTCAGGTCCAAATCCTGGATCGCCAGGATGCCGTCGGCTGGGAGCGAGGCGCTCTCATCCTCGGTCACCGCGCCCGTCGCTGCGGCGGCATCGCTCGTGATCGTCGGTGCATCATTGACGCCCGTGATCGTGACGGTGACGTCCTCGCTGACGGTACCGCCATGATGATCGTCGAACGTAACGGTATAGACCTGCGTGATGGTCTGGCCCTGCGCCAGCGACTGCAGCATTGCATTGCTGTTGTCGAGGCTGAAGTGCCAACCCAGCGTCGCGCCATTGCTCGTGTCGGAGTTGTACTCGAGCACCGACTGATCGATCGTGAACGTACCGATGTGCGTGCTGTCGGCATCGAAGCCCGGCAGAGCCGAGCTGATGGACGACGACTTGAACACCGCCTGCGCCGCATGGGTGTCGATCAGGTCGAGATCCTGGATGGCCAGCGTACCGCCGATCGACAGCGTCAGGTCCGCGTCCTCGACGACATGACCTGTCGCCGCCGCGGCACCGCTGGTGACTGTCGGCGCGTCGTTCTTGCCGGTGATGACGACCGTGACGTCCCGGGTGACCGTCCCACCGTGATGGTCGTCGATCCTGACAGTATAGACCTGCGTGATGGTCTGCCCTTCGGCCAGCGACTGGAGCACCGGGTCGTTGTCGTCGAGCGTGAAGGTCCAGCCCACTGACCCGCGGGAGCTGGCGCCCGGGCTTTCAACCACCGGGGCTAGCGCGAACGTGCCGATATGCGAGGTGCCGTCGCTGAAGCCGGGCAGATGCGCGCTCGAAATCGTCGACTTCAGCGAGAAACTCGCGCTGTGGGTATCCGTAAGATCAGGATCGTTGAAGGCGATGATCCCGTTGGCGGCGAGCGTGGCCGCCGTGTCCTCGGTCACCGCACCGGTCGGGATGGTGTCGTCCTCGACGATCGTCGGCACGTCGTTGGTGCCCTCGACATTGACGTCCGCACCGTTGATGGACACGGTAACCGGCGTGCTGACGACACCGCCGTGCCCGTCATCGACCTGCACCACGTAGTTGAGCGTCAGTTTCTCGCCTTTGGCGAGGAAATCGAACAGATGGTCGGGAACGCTGTAGGTCCAGGTGGCCGAACCGTTGTTGCCGTTTCCCGCGCCTTGTACCACGGTCAGCGGCACCTCGACGGCGGCGATCGCCGCGAGCTGCTGCGGCGTCAGCGTCGACGTGATGTCGTGGCCTTGCGCGTCGAGATATTTGAACGGCTGGGTCGACGAGAGCACCGCGCTCACGATCGGGCGGTCCGTCAGATCGACGTCGGTGAAGGTGACGGTGCCCGTGATGGTATCCAGAGCTTCGTTGCCCGTTCCGACCTTTTCGATGACGGTTCCGCCCAACGTCGCGACGGTGGGCTTGTCGTTCGTTCCCGTGACCGTAATGGTGATCGGGATGAGCCTGGACTCGGGATTGACTGAGAAATTGGTGTCGACGCGGACCATATAGGTCAGCGTCAGCGTTTCGCCGGCGGCGAGGAAGTCGAAGACTTTGTCGGGAATCGTGTACGTCCAGACTGCCGAGCCGTTGTTGTTGTTGCCGGCATCGGGAGCGACGTTGATCTGGATCTGGGTCGCCGCGATGTCCTGCTTCTGGAGCGCCGAGAGCGAGCCGGTGACGTCGTGCTGGCCGGCGTCCTTGTAGACGTAGTTCGGCGCTTCGGCGAGGCTGATGCTCACCGTCGGCCGGTCGCCGAGGTTTTGATCGACGAACCTGATCAGGCCGGAAATCGTATCGGAATGCGTGTCGCCGGTCGCGTCAGCACGCTCGGTCAGCGCGAACGCCGTCTTCACGTTGCCGCCGGCGTCGAAGCTTTGCACAATCGGCTGGCCGGGGATACGCACGATGGGCGGCGCGGACGTGCCGGGCGCCTCCGATCCCTGCGGATTGAGATTGACGAATGTCGCGGTCGCGACGGCGCCGCCCCCCGACTTGAACACGACGTCCAGGCTCATCGGCGTGAGCGTGTCGGTGAAGTTCGTGGTCAGCTTGGTGTTGGTGTTGTTGTCGGTGAACTTCAGCGTGAACACGTCCGTGATCAGCTTCTGAACGTCCGGCGACATCAGCGCATTGGAGATCGAGACGTTGCCGCCGCTGATCTGGATCATCTGGCCGGCCTGGTTGACCGTCGCGATCGGCAGCAGCGTGACCTTGTCAAACAGGATGTAGGAGCCCGTCGTGCCGTTCGGCTCGACCAGCACCTGGAAGCTCGCCTGCGGCTGCGGATCGCCGCCACCGGCGGGAACGACGAAGTTGATCTGGGTCAGCACGGCGGTGCCGCGGATGCCCATGGTGGCGACCGGCGTGTCGATCTTCATGTCGCCGTGCTTGGCGGTCTCGCCGGCGACGAAGGTGATGGTGCCGGCGACCAGGCTGAGCAGTGAGGAATTGCTCGACCCGTTGGGGTCGTAGACCATCTCGTTCAGCACCATCCGCGCATTTGAGGACAGGCCGAACACGGTACCATCGATGAAGGTGATGCCGAGCGTGGAATCCGCGCCGGTCGAGACCACGTCACCCTTCTCGACGTTGTCGCCGTTGTTCAGGATGACCGAGACGCCGTTGCGGATCGCGGTCGCGCTGCCCACGAGCTTGGTGACGTGGCCGATGACCTGGGCCGCAGCAGCGCCGCCGGGGGCGGCTTGAGCGACCTGGACATGGCCCGTGAGCGCGTTGACGATTTCGCCGGTGAGATGGGCGCCGTCGGGTGAGGCCAGCGCGGCACGCTTTTCGCCCCGGAAATAATCGTGAACGACGAATTCGTGACCCTCGTGGGACAACACGAGATCGAGACCCGTGCGCTTGAATTCGCCGTTGAAGATCAGGTGGGGGTCGGGAACAACGAACGCGCCCTCAGGCACGTGACCATGCGCCTTCGCCGTAAAGGAATCGACATGACTGCCCGCGGGCGAACGGGAACCCTGGCCGTCCAAGGAAATCGCGGCGTCAAATTGGCCAGCGTAGTTCAACCGGGCACCGTAAAAAGGGTTAAAATTTAAGTAAGTATCGACCGCCTAAGCTTGCATAGCATTAGCAAGTCCTTAGCGATACCATCTATTGCTTGTGTGATTTCGCATCACTTGGCCCCAAGAGGCCCCACGGCTTGGCGCCGCTACAGAGAAGCGAAAGTAATCTCTCAAATATTCGGAAGTCGAGTTCGGCCTGTTTCCACGCATTTCCAGTCATCCAAAGTAATCTGACGCATAGTAACGAAACAGATACTTGCGTCATCTTTCCTTCGCGAGGTTCCGCGGCATCCTGCGGCAAATACGGAGTTAAATCTGTGACCTAACTAACAGAACCCCATGAAATAGGGGGGCGTTAGCCATAGGACCCAGATTCGGCACCCCCACAACCTGTGTCTGCAATTGGCTCCATTTCGCGGCAGCCGGACACTCCTAGCCGGCGAATCGTAAAGTTTTACGCAATTTGGGCAGGTCCATTTCAGGCTGTTCCCCGGTTTTGGAACCCCAGCCGGGCGCGTTAAGCAGAACAAAACGGCCCGTCTCGCACTATCTCCGCGAAAGCAACAAAGCCCGGCACGTTCAGGTCGAGGGGGATCTGACGAAGCTCGGGAAGGGGATGTCAGATGGAGACCGCTGCTCGCTCGCGCGCCTGGCGCGCAATCCTTGTCCTGTGCGGATTGGTCCTGCTCGGATCAGCCGCCGAGCTTCGCGCCGGCACGCTGCTGTCGCCGGGCGCAGGCCTGCTCGTGCGCAAATCCGCCGAGCCGTTCGGCGTGTTCGCCTTCGCCATCTCCGCCGGCAGCCTGCAACAGAAATGGCTCGCGCTGAAAGACAAGCTCGACGGCGACATGGTGCAGCTCGCGTTATGCGACGGTGACCGGGACAATTGCGCTTCGCCGGCGGCCCTGAAGCTGCTCGCCATCGTCGACCAGGCCCGAGCCCGCGACGGCCGCGCGCGGCTCGGCGAGACCAACCGCGCCATCAACCTTGCCATCCGGGCCGCCAATGACGGCATCGACGACGTCTGGGGCTCGCCGCTAGCGACCTTCGCGCGCGGCGCCGGCGACTGCGAGGACTATGCCATCGCCAAGCTGGCCGCGCTGCGGTTGGCGGGCGTGGCGCCTGAGGACCTCCGCATCCTCGTGGTGCGCGACGTCAGGGCCGGCGAAGAGCACGCGGTTGTCGCCGCGCGCCTCGACGGCCGCTGGCTGATGCTCGACAACCGCCGCATGGCGATGGTCGAGGACGACGCTGCGCGGAGCTACCAGCCGCTGTTCGCGCTCCATCAGTCGGCCGTGATGAAATATGTCGACGAACCGATGCAGGTTTCGATGGTCGCCGCCGAGGCGCGCTGATGGAGCGCAGCGCAATCCGGGGCCGCTGTCGCTTGTCGTACGAGTCCCGGATTACGCTTCTCTCCATCCAGGCTACGAACCTCCGTTCACCAAAAACTCATTCCACCACGCGATCCGGGCGGCTAGCATGGCCACGGCTTTGCGGGGGCGACGGGAATGCGGTTCATCGTGCTGACTGTGATTGCGCTGCTGGCGCTCGCCTTACCCGCGTCAGCGCAGTCCGACCGCTCCATCGCCGATCGGCTGCCGCTGTTCGCCAGGAACAACTGCCAGCAGATTCGCGACCCCGGCAATCAATTGTTCTGCGGTGATGCCACGCTTGCCGCCGCCGCCGAGAAGCTGAACACCGCGATCGAGGCGCGGCTCGCCCGCCTGCCCGATCGCCTTCCCGCGATCGAGGAGAATGCGATCTGGATCCGCCAGCGCAATCTCGGCTGCGGCATCGTCGGCCAGACCGCGATCCGCACTGGTGATTTCGAGCGGGTGAAGGCGTGCCTGCTCAAGGTGACCGAGGAGCGCGCCGCGATCCTGCGCGATCCGGATTTCGACTGCCTCGCAGCCAACACCGCGGCGGGCGCGGTGATTTGTGCGGACCCGTCGCTGGCCCTTGCCGAAACGGAGCTCAATGGCCAGGTGCTCGGCCTGATCGGCAAGCTGGACCCGACCGCAGCGCGCTTTGCCTTCGCCGAATATGGCAGGTGGACACGAGAGCGCGATCGCAAATGCAATCTGGTCGGCAAGGAGAACGTGCCGCTCCAGGAGCTCGAATCCGCAGAGGATTGCCTCGCCGATCATTTGAAGCACAAAGCCGACGACATCCGCGCGGCGAAGGGCGATCCCAAGAAGGTGTTCGGCCGGCAGATCGCAGCACGCATCCCCGACACCGACGCGGTCGACTTCTGCGCGGCGCGGATCCACGCGGCCAATTCGTGCGGCAGCTTCCTCCGCATCAACCGCGTCTACGCGCTCGACAGCCAGGTGACCGAGCAGGAGGCGCAGGTCACCGGCGAAATCGAGATGGCGGTGCTGGCGCCCTTCACCATGTGCAGCAAGGTCGCATCCAGCTGCACCGGCACCTGCTGGGACGCCAGGACGGGTCTTCCGCAGCCCAGCGCCGCCAACAAGGAGCGTTCGGCAGAAGCCTTCAACGTGACGCGTCGCGTGAGGATCCAGCGCACTTTTGCGTTCGTCAAAGCCGCCGACGGCTGGCGCTGCAGGGAAGACGAACTGGCCCCGGTGAATTCGGGGACGGCGAGCGGGGGATCGTAGGTGCTTCTTCCTTCTCCCCTTGTGGGAGAAGGTGGCGCGCGCGAGCGCGACGGATGAGGGGTTCTTTCCACTCGCTAGACTATTCGTGAGGATAGAGACCCCTCACCCGGCTCGACGCGGCGAGCCACCCTCTCCCACAAGGGGAGAGGGTGCACTGAACTCGCCGCGAGAGAGTCCGCATCAAAACATCAGATTGTCCTTCACCAGGACCCAACGGCCGTTCTTCACCTGCTGCACCTGGGTGACCGTGGTGGCGAGATGGTTGGTCTTCGAGAACACGGTCGGCGGCGAATTGAAGATATCCTGGAACTTGTCGCCGGACTCCAGCGCGTCGAGCATCTTCTGGCCAGTGAGATCCTTGCCAGCCTTGTTGGCATAATGCGCAAACGTCATCACCGCATTGTAGCCGATGATCGCCTGAGTGTTGGCGTCGGCGTTGAACATCTTCTTGTAATTGACGAGCCAGTCCTTCACCTTTCCCTTCGCGGTGTCCTCGTAGGGAATTTCGAAGTTCGAAGCGGCATACAAGCCTTCCACCACTTCCTTGCCGAGCGCCGGCACTTCGAGCACGTTGACGGGCGTGGCACCGAGGAAGGTGACCTCCCAGCCGAGCTTCCTGGCCTCGGTCATGGTGCCGATAGGCTCACGAAGGACCGCGCCGAGCACGACGAGGTCGCAGCCGTCGGACTTCATCTTGGCGACCTGCGCCGAGAAGTCGGAGGCGCCGCGCTTGTAGCTCGTGATCGAGGCCGGCTGCACCTTCATGGCGGCGAGCTGCTGGTTAAAACCATCGAGCACATTTTTTCCGTACTCGTCATCCTGATGCATGATGCACGGCTTCTTGAAATTCTTTGCCTCAATCATGTATTTGAGCGCTGCGCGCGTGCTCTCGACATAGGGCAGGAGGTTGTTGAACTTCAGCCGCTCCTGCGGCTTGGCCGCATCGAACTTGAAGGTGAACTCGGCCGCCGTCAGCGGGAAGAGCTGAAGCACGCCGGCGTCGAGCAGGATATCCTGCGCAGCGAGCACGGTCGGCGATCCCATTGGTCCCACCATCGCGAAAATCTTGTCGCGCTCGATCAGCTTTTGCGAAGCCAGCACGGCTTTCTTCGGATCGTAGCCGCTATCCTCGACGACAAGCTTGATCTTGCGACCCTGGACACCGCCCGCCCCGTTGATCTCCTCGACCGCCATCTTCATGCCGTTGGAGACCGGCACGCCCCAGCCCTTGATCGGCCCCGACAGGTCCTGATGCGTGCCGATGACGATCTCGGATGCCGAGATGCCCTCATTGGTGACCTTGGTTTGAGCGGTGGCCGGCAGACAGGTCAGCGCAAGGGCGCTCACCGCGAGGCCCAGCGCCTTCAGCGATTTCGACATTGCAGTCTCCTCCTTCAGTGGCCCGTGTTGAGCGAAGGATCGGGCCTCTCAAGCCTTCGCCGTTTTCTCAAATCCATCTCTCTTGAGCATGATCCTCCGGATCATGCTCAAGCAACCGCGCGCTCGCGATACATCGCCTCGATCTCGGCGGCGTAGCGCTTGTTCACGAAGCCGCGCTTCAGCTTCATGGTCGGGGTCAGCTCCTCGTCCTCCGGGGTGAGCTGGCGCTCGATCAGGTAGAACTTCTTGATGGTCTCGACGCGGGCAAAATTGCCGTTGACCTGCTCGATCTCGCGCCCGATCAGATCCTGGATCTCCGTCGCCCGGCACAGGCTCGCGTAATTGGTGAAGGGAATGTCATGATCCTGGGCGAACTTCTCGACGTTCTCCTGGTCGATCATCACGAGGCAGGTCAGATACGGCCGCTTGTCGCCGACCACGACGGCATCGGAGATGTAGGGCGAGAACTTGAGCTGGTTCTCGATCTCGGACGGCGTGACGTTCTTGCCGCCGGAGGTGATGATGATGTCCTTCATGCGGTCGGTGATCCGGACGAAGCCCTCGTTGTCGATGGTGCCGACGTCGCCGGTGTGCAGCCAGCCGCGCTGATCGATGGTCTCCGCGGTCTTCTCCGGCTGGTTGAGGTAACCCATGAACAGGAAGTCGCCCTTGATCAGGATCTCGCCCTCGGGCGACAGCGTGACCTCGCCCCAGGGCACGGCGGTGCCGACCGAACCGAGCTTGATCCGCTCCGCCGGCATCATGGTGGCGACGCCGCAATTCTCGGTCTGGCCGTAGAGCTCGTGCATGTCGATGCCGAGCGCGAGATACCAGCGGATCAGCTCCGGCGCGATCGGCGCTGCGCCGGTGAAGGCGACGCGGCAGCGATCGAGCCCGATCATGCGGCGGATGTTGCGGAATGCAAGCCGGTAGGCGATCCGGCTTGCGAGGCGCAACGACAGCGGCGGCGGCTTGCCCTCGATCCGGTAATCGACCATGCGGTAGCCGATGCCGATGGCGCGGCGATAGACCCATTGCTGCAGCGGGGTCGCATCCTTCAGCGCGATGGTGATGGCGGAATAGAACTTTTCCCAGATGCGGGGGACCGCGAGGAAGACGGTCGGCTGCACCTCGCGCAAATTGTCCGGCACGGTTTCCGGGCTCTCGGCGAAATTCATCACCGAGCCGAGAGCGACCGAGATGTAGTATCCGCCGATGCGTTCGGCGACGTGGCACAGCGGCAGGAAGATCAGCCTGTCCTCGTCCTCCTGCGCCGGGATGAAGTCATTGGCGTGACGCATCTGGTGCGTGACGCTGCGGTTGGCGTGCATCGCGCCCTTGGGGGGACCGGTGGTGCCGGACGTATAGACCAGGATCGCGAGATCGCCGGCGCTGCGGCTGTCGATCATCTCCTGCCACAGCGCCTCGCGGCCGACCATGTGATTGCGGCCGAGCGCGCGAAACTCGTCGAGCGACATCACCATGTCGTCGGAGAAGCCGCTGAGGCCCTCCATGTCGAACACGATGATCTTCTGCAGGCTCGCGCAGCGCGCGCGGCAGGCGAGGATCTTGTCGAGCTGCTCCTCGTCCTCGGCGAAGATCACTTTCGTCCGGGAATCGTTGACCAGATATTCGACCTGGGACGACGCATCGGTCGGGTAGATGCCCGAAGCGACGCCGCCGGCGCACAGGATGCCCATGTCGGCATGGACCCATTCCGGCACGGCGTTGGCGATGATGGAGGCGACATCGCCGGGCATGAAGCCGGTCGCATGAAGCGCGTAGGCGATCTCTTTCGATATCGCCAGCCATTCGCGCCAGCTTGTCGGCTGCCAGATGCCGAATTTCTTCTCGCGGATGGCAGGCCGATCGCCCCGCGTCTCCGCAGCGCGCAAGAAGCTCTTCGCGATCGTATCAGCGACCGTCAGCACCGCCGGTCGGGCCATGCACGTCTCCTCCTTGTCGCCTGCCTCCGCTGCCTGCCTTGCCGGCGGTCTCTATTGCGGATGGCGAGCTCATCTTACTGCCAGCTCTTCCTCACCGCCACGTCTTCTTCTTTTTCCAGCGCCGCTCGCCTCGCGCGCCCGCTTCCTTGGCGCCAAGGTAGAACTCCTGGATGTCCTGGGAATGCATCAAGCGGTCGCAGGTGTCGTTCATGACGATACGGCCGATCTCCAGCACGTAGCCGTAATGCGCCGTCTCCAGCGCCACCTTGGCGTTCTGCTCGACCAGCAGGATCGACATGCCCTGCTCCTCGTTGACGCGGCGGATGATGGTGAAGATCTCCTTCACCAGCAGCGGCGACAGGCCGAGCGAGGGTTCGTCGAGCAGCAGCAGCGTCGGCCGGTTCATCAGCGCGCGTCCGATCGCGAGCATCTGCTGCTCGCCGCCGGAGAGCTGGCCGGCGGGCTGGTTGATGCGCTCCTTCAGCCGCGGAAAGTAACCATAGACGCGGTCGAGATCCTCCGCGACGCCATCACGGTCCTTGCGCGGATAGGCCCCCATCATCAGGTTCTCGCGCACCGAGAGGAACGGGAACACTTCGCGCCCCTCCGGCACGTGGCTGAGGCCCAGCCGCACGATCCGGTCGGCCTCCATGCGCTGGATCGGCCTGCCCAGGAATTCGATCGAGCCCTTCTGCGGATCGAGAATGCCCGAGATGGTCTTCAGCACCGTGGTCTTGCCGGCGCCATTGGCCCCCAGCAGGGTGACGATGCGGCCGCGCGGCACCTCCAGCGAGATGCCGCGGATCGCCATGATCGGCCCGTAATAGCTCTCGATGTTGGAGAGTTTCAGGATGATCTCGGGCGTGACAGCGGCGTCCATGCGTCAAGCTCCCAGATACGCGGCGACGACGTCGGGGTGCTGCTGGACGTCGGCGGGCGAGCCCATCGCCAGCACGCGGCCGTAATTGAGCGCGATGACGCGATCGGAGACGCGGTTGACCAGCGACATGTCGTGCTCGACCATCAGCACGGTGACGCCGAGCTCGCTCTTCATGTCGCGGATCCAGAACGACATGTCGTCGGTCTCCTCGACATTGAGGCCGGACGACGGCTCATCGAGCAGGATCAGCTTCGGCTCCGAGCACAGCGCGCGCGCCAGCTCGATCACCTTGCGCACGCCATAGGGCAGGCCGGAGATCAGCTTATCGCGATAGGGTTCGAGATCGAGGAACTCGATGACCTGCTCGACCCTGCGGCGGTGCACCTTCTCGTTGGCCCGCACGCTCGGCAGGAACAAGAGCTCCTGCCAGAGCTGCGTGGTCGAGTGCCGGTGACGGCCGACCAGGAGGTTGGAGAGCACGGTCGCGTTCTCGAACAGCTCGATGTTCTGGAAGGTGCGGGCGATGCCGAGCTTGGCGATGTCGTAAGGCGGCTCTTCGGTGATATCCTGATCCTCGAAGAAGATGCGGCCCGAGGTCGGCCGGTAGATCCGCGAGATCAGGTTGAAGATCGAGCTTTTGCCGGCGCCGTTGGGACCGATAATCGAGAGGATCTCGCCCTTCTCGACCGCGAACGAGACCGCGTCGACCGCTTTCAGCCCTCCGAAATGCAGCGACAGATTCTCGGCGCGGAAATAGCTCATCGGTTCCGCTCCGACTTCACGTAGATTTTCTGCCGCTTGAAGGTGGCGCGCTTGTAGAGCGGGAACAGCTGGAAGAAGAGTTTTATCTTCAGCCAGCGGCCATAGAGACCCAGCGGCTCGAACAGCACGAACAGCACGATGATGATGCCGTAGATCGCGCCTTTGAGGCCGTTGAGCGAGGCGAAGGCCGCGACCTTCGACTGGATGTTGCCGGCGGTGGCCGGGCCGGCGCCGAACGTCGCCGCGATCCCGGCGATCATGCCGGGCATGTCGTCCTTCAGGTAGGTCAGGAACGGATCGATCATCACGATGAAGATCGCCCCCAGCACCGCGCCGTGCAGGCTGAAGGTGCCGCCGATCAGGATCACGATGATGAACTCGATCGAGAGCTGGAGCGTGAACATCTCCGGCGAGATGAAGGAGAGCTTGTGGGCGAACAGCACGCCGGCAAAGCCGGTGATCGCCGCCGAGATCGCAAATGACTTCACCTTGTAGAGCGCGACATTGACGCCCATGCTGCGCGCCGCCGTCTCGCTGTCGCGGATCGCGACGAAGGCACGTCCCGTCGGCGAGCGCAGCAGATTGAGCGTGCCGACGATGGTCAGCACCAGCACTGAGAGGCAGAGGAAATAGAAGGTGGGGCTATCGCGCGGGACGGTGACGCCGAGCAGCGACAGCGTCTTCACCCGCATGCCCTCGTTGCCGTGGGTGACGCTTTCCCAGCGCGCCAGGATCTCCTCGACGATCAGGGCAAAGGAGATGGTAGCGATGACGAGGTAGATGCCGGTCAGGCGCAGGGCGGGAAAGCCGACCATCGCGCCGATGATGCCGGTCAAACCTCCGGCGGCGAGGAAGTAGATCGGGAACGGCACGTTGTACTTCTGCAAGTATGCCGCCGTGTAGGCCCCGATGGCGAGGAATGCGGCGTGGCCGAGCGAGGCCTGGCCGGTAAAGCCGGTGAGGATCAGCAGCGCGACGCCGACGATCGCATAGATGCAGACGAAGACGAGCTGGCTCATCAGATAGCTGGAGAGCACATAGGGCGCGATCAACAGCAGCGCGAGCAGGATGCCGTAGGAGACCAGATAGCCCGAATGCGGGAACAGCTTGATGTCGTCCTCATAGTCGGTCTTGAACAGGAAGCGCATGCGTTCAGACCTTCTTGCGGACGTGGTGGCCGAACAGGCCTTCGGGCTTCAACAGCAGCACGGCGAGCAGCACGAGGTACGGCGCGACATCCTTCCAGCCTTCGGGCAGGTAAAAGCCGGCCATGCTCTCGATCACGCCGATCAGGACGCCGCCGACCACGGCGCCCGGGATCGAGCCGAAGCCGCCGAGGACCGCGGCGGGAAATGCCTTCAGGCCAAGCACGAGGCCGACATTGGAATGGATGAAGGTGATCGGCGCGAGCAGCACGCCGGCGCAGGTCGCGACCGCCGCGCTGATCGCCCAGACGATCGACACCACGCGTTTGACCGGGATGCCCATGTAGTAGGCCGCGAGCATGTTCTCGGAACTGGCGCGCATCGCGGTGCCGAGCGTGGTCTTGTTGAAGAAGAGATAGAGCAGCGTGCACAGGATCATCGTCGCCGCGATCACCGACAGCTTGTCGTAAGCGAGCACCAGCGAGCCGATGCGGAGCACGCCCTGGCTGAACGGGGTCTCGATCTTCAGATCATCGGTGCCCCAGATCATGCCGGCGACCGAGCGCAGGAAATAGCCAAGGCCGATGGTGGCCATGATGATGGAGAATTGCGGATAGCCGAGGATCGGCCGCACCACCACGCGCTCTGCCAGCATGCCGAACAGCGCCATCGCGGCCACCGCACCGGCAAAGCCGATCCAGTAGTTCAGGCCCATCATGCCGATGAAGGTGAAGGCGAAGAAGCCGCCCAGCATCATCAGATCGCCCTGGGCGAAATTGACGACCTCGGTGGCCTTGTAGACGAGCACAAACCCGAGCGCGATCAGGCCGTAGACGCAGCCGAGCGCAACACCGCTGACCAGCTGCTGAACGAAATCCAGCATTGACGCGCGTCCTCCCGATGCAACCGGCGGTTCTTCCCGACCGCCTTGCCGCATCTTGTGTCCAGTCGCTACACAGTCGTTTCGCTGCGTTAGCGCCATTTGTCCGGAACCAATTCAGCCTGAACCGCTCCTTACTGTCAACAAACGGTGACTTGCCATTAGTCGAAACCGGATGGCGGAATTTATGGGCCGTAGATTCACGGTGCCGAAATATCTTGGGATCATGGTCGCGAGCGATGCAAAACCGGATAGTGTGGCCGTCATGAAGCGGGACAAGTCGGCGCTGGAAGTCCTGGGGTTAACGAAGCGTTTTGACCGTCTGGCGGTCGACAGCCTCGATCTCACCATCCACGCCGGCGAATTCTATGCGCTGGTCGGCCCCAACGGCGCCGGCAAGACCACCACTTTGCGCATGGTTGCGGGCCTGCTGCGCCCCGATGCCGGCGCGGTCTCGATCTTCGGCATCGATGCGCTCGAAAATCCCGTCGCCGCCAAGCAGGTGATGGCGTGGGTCTCCGACGAGCCCATGATCTACGACAAGCTGACCCCGCTCGAATATCTCGAATTCGTCGCCGGCCTCTGGGGCATCGCGCCATCGGTCTCGGAGCCGGTCGCGCAGGACCTGCTCGCCTCGCTCGGCCTGGCACCGCACCGGCACGAGCGCTGCGAAGGCTTTTCCAAGGGCATGCGCCAGAAGGTCGCGCTCGCCGGCGCACTGGTGCATGATCCCAGCCTCATCATTCTCGACGAGCCGCTGACGGGGCTCGATGCCGTCTCCGCGCGCCACGTGAAGGGCCTGCTCAGCGAGCGTGTCCGCGCCGGCTGCACCGTCATCATGACCACGCATATTCTCGAAGTCGCCGAGCGCATGGCCGACCGCATCGGCGTGATCGCCTCGGGTCGCCTGGTGGCCGAAGGCACGCTGACCGAGCTGCGCCAGCAGAACGGCCATGCCGATACCAGCCTGGAGGATCTTTTCATCGCGCTGGTGACGCTTCCGGAAGCCGCATGAGCTCGGCAACCGCGCTCTCCTGGTTCGCACGCCACGAGCTCCGGCTCGCCTGGCGCGAATGGTTCGCCATGATGACCGGCGGACGACGCAAGCGGGCGCGCGCCGCAATCATCGGCCTACTCTGCTTCGCCGCGCTGCTGCATCTGCCGGCCTGGGCGGTGATCGGCCGTTTCTCCGATCTGCAGCTGCCGCTCGACAAATCCTCGCTGATCGTGATCTCGGCGACGATCGTTCTCGCCTGGACCTTGATGCTGTCGCAGGCGATCGAATCGGTGACGCGGGTGTTCTACGCCCGCGCCGATCTCGACCTGATCATGTCCTCGCCGGCGACGCTCGCCAATCTGTTCTCGGTCCGCATCGCCGCGATCGCGCTGACCGTCACCGCGATCGCGCTGCTGTTCTCGACGCCGTTCATCGATGTGCTCGTGATCGGCGGCGGCGCGCGCTGGCTCAGCGCATTCGGGGTGGTCGTCGCCATGGGCCTGTCGGCCGCGGCGGTCGCGATCGCCGTCACCATCCTGTTGTTTCGCCTGATCGGCCCAGCGCGGACGCGCCTGATTGCCCAGATCCTCGCCGCGATCATCGGCGCCGGCTTCGTGATCGCGCTCCAGGTCGCCGCGATCGTGTCCTACGGCACGCTGTCGCGCTTCACCATCCTGACCTCAGGCAGCGTGGCCGCCCATGCCCCCGATGTCGACAGCATCTGGTGGTGGCCGGCACGGGCGGCGATGGGCGACAGCGAAGCGCTGCTGCCGCTCCTGGCGCTCGCTTTGGTGCTGCTCGGAAGCGTCATGGCGATCTTCTCGCACCGCTTTGCCGACACGGCGATCGATGCCGCGGCTTACGGCAGCTCCGGCAGCGAGCGCGCGAAGGAGCGTCCGTTCCGCGGCGGGTCGCGGCAGCAGGCGCTGCGGCGCAAGGAATTCTCGCTGCTCTGGCGCGATCCCTGGCTGATCTCGCAGACCCTGATGCAGCTGCTCTATCTGGTGCCGCCGGCGCTGCTGCTCTGGCGCAGTTTTGCCGACAGCTCCGCGGCGCTGACGCTGATCACGCCTGTGATCGTGATGGCGGCCGGACAGCTTGCCGGCGGGCTGGCCTGGCTGACGATCTCCGGCGAGGACGCCCCCGACCTGGTCGCGACTGCGCCGCTGACGCCATCCGCCGTCGTCCGCGCCAAGATCGAGGTGGTGCTGATCGCGATCGCCGTGATCTTCTGCCCGCTGATCGGCGCGCTGGCCTTCGCCGCACCGATCCAGGCTGCAGTGAGTGCCGGCGCGATCATCCTCAGCGCGGCCTCCGCGACCGCGATCCAGCTCTGGTTTCGGGTGCAGGCCCGGCGCAGCCAATTCCGGCGCCGCCAGACCTCGTCGCGGCTTGCGACCTTCGCCGAAGCGTTTTCCTCGATCGGCTGGGCCGCAACCGCGGCACTGCTGCTTGCACTCCCCATCGCCGGCCTCATCAGCGGCCTGATCACCGCGAGCCTGGTTGCGATCACCTGGAAGTTCAGCCCAAGGCGGGACTGAAGGCGGGACTGATAGCCGGAGTGAGAGGTGCGACACTGACGCGCTGTTGATCGCAGCCCATTGGCCCCGCGCCGCAATGCACGCTAGACTTTCCCTGACATCATCGGGGACGGACTTATGCGGCGACTTGTTTCGACGGCCCTGGCGCTGTTCGGCGCATTCCTGACCCCTGCCCTTGCCCAGCAGCCACAGCGCAGCGAGTGCCTAGCGATGGCGAACGCGGCCCCGCGCGCTCTGCCGGTCGCATTCCGGCCGGCGGCCGGCACAGGCGAGGTCGAGATCACCTATGTCGGCCACTCCACCTATTTCATCGACACGCCCGGCGGCTTGCGCATCGCGACCGATTATAGCGGCGCCTACCAGGTCGGGCGGCTGCCCGACGTCGTGACCATGAACCGGGCCCACAGCACCCACTACTCTCTGTTTCCCGATAAGCGCATTCCTCACGTGCTGCATGGTTGGGGCGAGGACGGAAAGCCGGCGATCGTTTCAGAACACATCAGTGACGCCTTCATCCGCAATGTCACGACCGACATCCGCCGCTATTTCGGCGACGACGCCGGCACCGACATGATCCGCGACGGCAATTCGATCTTCATCTTCGAAGTCGCCGGCCTCTGCATCGGCCATCTCGGCCACCTCCATCACAAGCTCGACGACAGCCATTTCGCCCAGATCGGACGGCTCGATATCGTGATGGTGCCGATCGACGGCACCTACACCATGTCGCTCGAAGGGATTTCTGACATCACCAAGCGCCTGCGCGCCTCCGTCGTGCTACCGATGCATCGCTTTGCCACCCCGCTCGACGATTTCATGCGCCGGATCGGCCAGCAGTTCGAGATCGACCGGCGCTCCGGGCGGTCCTTCCGGATGTCGCGGGACGCGCTGCCGTCGATGCCGACGGTGATCATCCTCGACGGGGTCTGAGGCGCAACTTTCTCCAAGCCTTCTGCCGTCTTCGGTGCTGATCTCCGCGCAACAGGAGATCGACATGAACGACTTTGCGCGACTATTGCACGCCGATGGACCGAATTCCGAGCACGCCGCGGCGCTGCAGCTCTACGGCCGCTTTGTCGGCGATTGGGACGCCGAGATCACGGCCCACGGCCTCGATGGAACCAAACACACCGCGCGCGGCGAGATCCATTTTGGCTGGGTGCTGGAGGGACGCGCGGTCCAGGACGTCTGGATCATCCCGCGCCCCGCGGGCAGCCCGGCCTTTCCGATTGCGGGCAATTGGTACGGCACGACGCTGCGCCTCTACGATTCGACCATCGATGCGTGGCGGATTTCCTGGTTCGATCCTGGACGCAGCGTCTTCCGCCAGCAGATCGGCCGGCCGCGCGGCGCCGACATCGTGCAAGAAGGCACGACGGAGGCCGGCGAACTGACCCGCTGGAGCTTTACGGAAATCACCGGCGATTCCTTCCACTGGCTCGGCGAGACCAAGCCGGCCGATGCAAGCGATTGGCGGCTTGTGGTCGATGTGAAGGCGAAGCGGCGGAAGGGCTAGAGATCTGATGGCTGTTGGTTGAAGCCGTGGGCCCCAGGCTCGCTGCAACCTCTCCCGCTTGCGGGGGAGGTCGGCGCGTAGCGCCGGGTGGGGGCTCTCTCCACATCGGGAGTGTCCCATTGCGGAGACGCCCCCACCCCAGCCCTCCCCCGCAAGCGGGAGAGGGAGCGCACCTGCTCCGCCGCTGCTGTGGTGCTCTGAGCAATGCGCGCTGCTGTGCGTGCGTGTGAGATGTTAGGCTCCTCCCTCAAGAGACAACAGGGAGCGGACACTGATGGCTGCAAGCAGTGTGCCCGGCAATACGAGCGGGCTGTTCGTCGAGCCGCGCGAGGACTGGCTCGCGCTGCATCAGGAGCCGATCATTGATCCCTTGCGGCCGATCGTCGATCCCCATCACCATCTCTGGAATCGCGGCCACCGCTATCTGATCGAGGAAATAGCGGCCGACATCGCCTCCGGCCACAACGTCATCGCGACCGTCTATGTCGATTGCCGCTCGATGTATCGCGCGCACGGGCCGGAAGCGTTCCGGCCCGTCGGCGAAGTCGAGTTCGCCAACGGCGTCGCCGCCATGAGCGCAAGCGGCGCTTACGGCAAGGCGGCGATCTGCGCCGGCATCGTCAGCCACGCCAATCTGCTGCTGGGCGACGCCGCAAGGCCGGTGCTGGAAGCCGAGATCGCGGCCGGCAATGGCCGCTTCCGCGGCATCCGCCATTCCTCGGCCTGGGACGAGGACCCGGTCGTCGCCGGCATGTATGCGAACCGGCCGAAGGGCCTGTTGCAGGATCCAGCTTTCCGCCAAGGCTTTGCCTGCCTGGCCCCACTGAACCTCAGCTTCGATGCATGGCTGTTCCATCCGCAGATCGGCGAGCTGACCGAGCTTGCGCGCGCCTTCCCCGACACCAGGATCGTGCTCGACCATTGCGCCGGCCCAGCTGGCGTCGGCCGCTTTGCAGGGCGGCGCGAAGAGGTGTTTGCACAATGGCGCGCCTCGATCCGCGAGATCGCGACATGCGAGAACGTGGTGGTCAAGCTCGGCGGCCTCGCCATGTGCCTGCTCGGCTACGACTTCCATTTGCGCGAGAGGCCGCCGTCATCCGAGGAGCTCGCCGCGGCCTGGCGCCCTTACGTCGAGACCTGCATCGAGGCGTTCGGACCCAAGCGCGCGATGTTCGAGAGCAACTTCCCGCCGGACAAGGGCCAGTGCAGCTACCAGGTGATCTTCAACGCCTTCAAGCGCATCGCCTCACCCCTGAGCGAGGCCGAGAAGACCGCGCTGTTCTCGCAGACCGCCACCGACGTCTACCGGCTCCAGCTGC
>NZ_AJQF01000236.1:0-16956 GCF_000261705.1 Bradyrhizobium genomosp. III
ATGATCCCGCCCCCTCTTCCGTCGTGGCCGCTGGGAAGCGTTCTTGAATTGAGATTAGCCGGCACCCATCAGGGAGGCCGGACGGCGCTCTCCGGTGGAGGCGAAGATCTTCTTCAGCTTGTTGACGACGCGGATCAGGAAGCCGATCATCACGGGATTGGTCTTGCGGCAGAAGGCGATCTTCTTGACGTGGCCTTCGACATGCCATTTGGCATGCGCGCCGTCGCGGAAGAAGATCACGTCGCCGGGGCCGTAGCGCTTGGGCGGCATGCCGTCGCTTTCGAGCACGATCGATCCTTCCATGATCATGACCGTCTCGTCGATATCGTAGTACCAGTTGAAGCGGCCTTCGGTGCACTGCCAGATGATGGTCGATGCGGTGCCGTCGGCACTGGTGGACAGGATGTGCGAGCGCGACACGGGATTGCCCTCGATGATCCAGGACGGCTCGATCGGCCGCAGCTCAAGCTCGACATTGCAACTACCGATTTCAATCAATGCGCGCGACATCTTCTTCCCCAGCGGGTATAATAAAATATTGCCGGATCTCGGCCCGGATTGCTTCGAAAGATGCCGGGAACGCTAGTCATCGGTTTTTAATTCTTTCTTACGCAGGCCCCGACAATCAGCCGGAAGTTGCAGGTGCGAAGCGGTTAACGCGGCGATTTCCCTGCAAATTCGAGCACATGAACCGATCTTTTCCGGGGTGCGACAAAGTGCGCGGAAGCATAAGATGGAGCCACGCCGATGCCCCTCACGCCCGAGGTTCTGACAGCCAATCGTGAGGCCGTCGCCTGGCTGGTCAGCCTCGATGTCTCCTTCGCGCCGGACGAGGAGCCCTGGTTCACCATCGACGGCATCGAAAACCCCCAGCAGATCGGCAGTGACGGCTCCGGGGGCGCCTTCGTGCTGCTGCCGCCGCAGAATGTGCTTTACGTCTCATCGGAGGGCCGAGCCGGGATTATCGCCGATACGTTCGAAGCGTTCGTCCAGCTCGTCGTCGCCCGTCCCTATTGGCTCGACATCCTCAAATTTTCCGGCGGCGGCGACCTCGCGGAGATGCGGCGTGCGGCGGAGGCGCTGGAGGCGACGCTCGACGACGAGGACGAGATCAACGAGGCTCGCGAGGAGATCCTCAAGAGCCTCGACCTGGACGACGCGGACGATCCCGTCGGCGCGCTCTACGAGGCGATCGCCGCTTCCGACGCCATCGTACGAGCCACCGACGGCAGCCCGTTCACGACATTGTTCAACCGCTTCAGCATCGACAACAATCCGATGCTGCGCAACGCGGCGGCGTGAGTTGAATTACGGAGCATGCTCGGCCTGCATGGTTCGAGACTCGCCGTAAACGGCGCTCCTCACCATGAGGGCCTAAGATGTCGCAACAGACCAAGACCTCATCCTGAGGAGCCCGCCAGCGGCGGGCGTCTCGAAGGATGGCCGCAAGACGCCCTACTTCGCCCACTCGCCCTTGCGGAATACCGGTACCTTGCTGCCATCGGGCAGGATGCCGTCGATATCAGTCTCGGCCGAGCCGATCATCCAGTCGATATGGATCAGGCTCTGGTTGCCGCCTTGCGCGGCGATCTGCTGCGGGGTGAGCTGCGCGCCGTTGATGAAGCACTTCGAATAGCACTGGCCGAGCGCGATGTGGGACGCTGCGTTCTCGTCGAACAGCGTGTTGTAGAACAACAGCCCGCTCTGCGAGATCGGCGAGGAATGCGGCACCAGCGCCACTTCGCCGAGGCGCCGGGCGCCCTCGTCGGTGTCGAGCACCTTGTTCAGCACCTCCGCGCCGCGCGAGGCCTTTGCATCGACGATCTTGCCGTCCTCGAAGCGCACCGCGATGTTGTCGATCAGCGTGCCCTGATAGGACAGCGGCTTCGAGCTCACGACATGGCCGTAGACGCGGCGGCAATGCGGCGTGGTGAAGACCTCTTCGGTCGGGATGTTGGCGTTGCAGCTGATGCCATTCTTGGAGAGCGAGGCGCCGCCCTCCCATTCGTGGCCATCGGCAAGGCCAATGGTGAGGTCGACCCCCGGTCCGTTGTACTGGAGCGCGCGGAAACGCTGGCCGTTGAGCCAGTTGGTACGCTCACGCAACACCGCATTGTGGCTCGCCCAATTGCCCATCGCGTCCTCGCGATCGACGCGGGACGCCGCGAAAATCGCATCCGCGAGCTTGCCGACCGCGACGTCCTCGGGATCATCAGGAAACACCTGCCTGGCCCAGGACAGGCTCGGATAGGCGATGATGTTCCAGTTGGTGTCGAAATTGACGATCTTTTCCAGCGCAGGCTGATAGGCCATCGAATTCGCCTTGCTGGCGCGCGCCACCTTGGAAGGATCCTCACCCGACAACAGCATCGGATTGTCGCCGACGATGGCGAGCCGCGCGGTGTTGTCGGAGAACGCCTTGGCCATGCCTTCGTAGAGCCAGCCGGCGGCACGATCGAAACTGCTGTCGTGGCCGTGGCGGTAGCGCGCCAGCGTCATCTCCTCGTCCGACAGGATCGGTGTCACGATGCCGGCGCCGGCCTTGTAGGCATGAACGGCGATCCGCCGCACCAGCGGCAGCGCGATCGCGGGCGCCGTCAGAAGCAGATCCTGTCCCGGCCGCAAGCCCAGGCCCACCTTCACCGCCACCTCGGCCAGCCGGTCGAGCTTCACGGGATCGATGGGAGTGGCGGAATTGCGGTGATCAGTCATGCGGGGCCCTCTGCCGAAAGTCTGTCGTTCAATCTAAGTCTAGCATCGCGGGACGCAAGTGCGCGAGCACATTGCGACATGGAGAAGATACGCAGTTTCACGCATTTTGGTTTTCAACGCGTTGCCGATTTCAGCACCCGGTCAACCATGGCGGGCGCGAGGCCGAGGTAATTTTTCGGTGAGGTGAGCGCCTCGATTGTGGCGCGATCGATGCGGCTCGATATCCGGGAGTCCACGGACAGCGCGTCGGCCAGGCTCATTCCCTTCTCGTTGGCCTGACGGCAGGCATCATAGACCACGTCATGGGCCTCCTGCCGGCCGAGTTGTGGCGCGAGCCCCATCATGACCGCCTCGGCCACGATCAGGCCGCGGCTGACCGCAAGATTGTCGTTCATCTTCGCCTCATCCACGATGAGGCCTGCGAGTGCGAACTTCGCCTGGTGCAGCGCGCCGGCAGTCAGCACGAAGCTCTCCGGAATCGCCATCCACTCGGCGTGCCAGGGGCCCGTGGCGCGTTCGAAATCCTGCACCATGGCGTCGAGCATCAGGCCGGCGTGCTGGCGCACCGCCTTGGACGCCGCCAGCATCAGCTCCGACGAGATCGGGTTGCGCTTCTGCGGCATGGTCGAGGAGGCGCCGCGTCCCTTCACGAAGGGCTCGTAGACTTCGGCGAACTCGGTCGAGGCCATGATCATGATGTCGAGTGCGATCTTGCCGAGCGAGCCGGTGACGAGCGCAAGGAAGTTCACGGCTTCTGCAAAGCCGTCGCGAGCGACGTGCCAGGTCGAGGCGGGAATGCCGAGCTTCAGCTCCGCGCAGAGCGCCTCCTGCACCTCAAAACCCTTGTCGCCGAGCGAGGCCAGCGTACCTGCGGCGCCGGCGAACTGGCCGACCAGCACGCGCGGCTTCAATTGCGTCAGCCGCTCGGCGTGGCGGTCGAACATGGCGAGCCAGATCGCGGTCTTGTAACCGAAGGTCACTGGCAGCGCCTGCTGGAGATGGGTACGGCCCGCCATCGGTGTGTCCCGGTAACGCTTCGAGAGGTCGGCGAGGATGCGGCGAAGTTCGGCGATGTCGTGCTCGACGATCTCGAACGCGGCGCGCAGTTGCAACACCACGGCGGAGTCCATGATGTCCTGCGTGGTCGCGCCCCAATGCACGTAGCGGCCGGCCTCGCCGCACTGCTTCACCATCTGATGCACCAGAGGGAGGATCGGATAGCCGACGATGTCGGTCTGCTGCCTGAGCAGATCGAAGTCGAGCGCGGCGACGTCGGTCCGCGCCGCGATCTGATCGGCGGCCTGCTGCGGGATCACGCCACACTTCGCCTCAGCCTTCGCCAGCGCCACCTCGACCTCGGCATAGCGTGCCACCAGCGCGACGTCGGAGAACACCTCCCGCATCTCGGGCGTACCGAAGGCGTCGCGGAAAAGCATGGAATCGAGCACGGTGGTGGAGGCAGGAAAAGCAGGCATCGGCGATTCTTCGTGGTTGGTGGTTGTGTGGGCGACAGCTTACGCAGGGCACGCGGTCCGGCAAAGGACATTCGCGGCTCGTCGCACATTCGTCCCGCACGACGACATACGACGCACATCGCACGATCGCCCGTCGTCCCGAGGTGCCGGAGCGAGAAGGATGGACGGCCCGGCTGCATCGTGGCCGTCCATCCTTCGAAGCTCCCCACGCGGCGCCTTGCGCCGCGCGGCTCGCCCCTCAGGATGACGGGTCGATTTCGGACGGAACATCCGGTCAACAGGTCGCCCACACAGCGTCTACCCCAATCGCACGGCATGGCTGCCATCACGCGATCGCGATGAACCAAGCGGCCCCTTCGGCAGACTCACAGTTTTCGACCCAAATTTCATTTTGTTTTTTTGCTAGCCCCAATTCGTAATGAGGCCTGAGTTTCGACGTGCAGTTTCTGTTCCGGGATCACCTTCTCGATACCGACCGGCGCGAGCTGAGCCGCGAGCAGGTTCCCGTTGCCGTAGAGCCGCAGGTTTTCGATCTCGTCGTCCACCTGATGCAGAACCGCGATCGGGTGGTCAGCAAGGACGAGCTGATCGACAAGATCTGGCACGGGCGAAGCGTCTCCGAATCCACCTTGACCAGCCGGATCAACGCGGCGCGCAAGGCCGTCGGCGACAGTGGCGCGAGCCAGGCGCTGATCCGCACCATCGCCCGCAAGGGCTTTCGCTTCGTCGGCCATGTCGAGGCCAAAGGTAGCACGATGGGTGGCGCAATCGCGCCGGAGCCCGGCTACGCCGCGCGGGTGCAGCGCGCCGCACTCACGCTTCCCGAGCGGCCGGCGATCGCCGTGCTGCCCTTCACCAATATGAGCGGCGCGGCCGAGCAGGATTATTTCTCCGACGGCATCAGCGAGGACATCATCACCGCGCTGTCGAAGCTGCGCTGGTTCTTCGTCATCGCGCGCAACTCCTCCTTCGTCTACAAGGGCCGCGCCGTGCACATCCGCGAGGTCGCGCAGGAGCTCGGGGTTCGCTACGTGGTCGAAGGCAGCGTGCGGCGGAGCGGCGAGCGCCTGCGCATCTCAGCCCAGCTCAACGACGTCTCGACCGGCAGTCATCTCTGGGCCGAGCGCTACGACCGCGAGCTCGCCGACATCTTCGCCGTGCAGGACGAGATCACCGAGGCGATCGTCGCCGCAATCGAGCCGCAGCTCTACGCTGCCGAAAGTTTTCGCGCCCAGCAGAAGCCGCCGGGCAGCCTGGATGCCTGGGACCTCGTGATGCGCGCGCTGTCGCATCACTGGCGCAGCACGCGCGAGGACAATGCCGCCGCGCAAGGGCTGCTCGAAAAGGCCGTCGCAATCGATCCCGCCTATGGCAAGGCGCTGGGACTGCTCGCGACCAGCCATATCTTCGGCGCGCATATGGGCTGGGCCGACATGGCCGCGACAGTGCCGATCGCAGAACGCGCGGCGCTCGCGGCGGTGGAGGCCGATCGCGAGGATGCCTGGGCCCATCATGGCCTTGCCTACACCTATCTGTTCCGCCGCCGCTTCGACGACGCGCTGGCGGAGTTCGAACTGGCGCTGACGCTCAACCCGAACTTCGCGATGGCGCACGCCTTTTACGGCGTGACGCTGTGCTACGCCGGACGATGGCAGGACGGCGATGCCGCCGCACGTCGCGCGCTGCGACTGAGCCCGCGCGATCCGCTCGCGGCGGTCTATTGCGGGGTTGCGGCCTATGCCAGGTTCGTCGGCCGTGACTATGACGGAGCCGTGCAGATGGCGCGGGAATCGATGCGGCAGCGCGGCGATTTCGTCGGCGCGCACCGCGTGCTGACGGCCGCCGCCGGGATGTCAGGAGATCCGGCGCTGGCAGCGTCCGCCCTGGAAGGCCTGCGCCGCGCCCAGCCCGAAGTCTCGCTCGCCTGGATCACGCGCGAGCTACCGATGCTGCGGGACGAGGACCGTGCGCACTATCTGGAAGGATTGCGGCGCGCGGGAATGAAGTGACCGCGTCGCGCCTTCTCCCATCGCAGCCACGATCGCGAGCTAATTTATAATTTAGGCGCTAGTCGTCGTCCGGCCCGAACAGCCTGATCTGCGGGAAGCCGCCGCGCGGCCGACTGGCGTAGTCACGCACATCGGAATCTTCGCGGATGTTGCGCGCGACGTCGTCCCAATCGGTGCGGTCGCGCAAGCCGCGCTGCTCGCGGGAATCGTAGTGGCGGCGCTCGGCCCAGCGCTCGCGGCGTTCCATCCGGCGCCGCTCGGACGCAGCGCGCTTCGCATCGGTGTCCCTCGCCTTGGCATAGGCGTTCTCGGGTGAAGAGGCCGGCTCGGTCGAGGCCTGCTGCTCAGCTGGCTTTGCGGCTTGCGGAGGCGATGCGATTGCTGGCTTCGACTGTTCCTTGGACTGTTCCCTGGGTGGCTCGACCGCGGCCGCTGGCGAAGGCGGCGGCGCCGGCGGTCCGGCATTCGCCTGAGTGGTCTGCGTGTCGGGCTTTACAGCTTCCGGCTTCGCTTCGGCTTGCGCCGGCGCGGCAATCATTGCGCCGAAGGCTTGCGAGCCGGTGAGATAATTGACGCGTTCCGACGGCGCGCTCGTCTGTGCCGGCGCGCCCGCGGACTCCGCGCGCTGCGCCATCTTGCTGGTGTCCGGGCCCTGTTTGGACGCGACCGGGTTCATGATGTTGCCGGCAACGATGCCGCCGCCAAGACCGATGGCAATGGCCGCGATAATAGTTCCGGCACCGACGAAATAGGCTGTCGAGGCGCGCATTGATCCACTCCCTCTTTGGGCGAGCAACGCACGTTGATTGCCAGATGTTCCTGATGCAGGAGCGGTTCCCGGAGGAAACCCGCGTGTCAGATCTGCTGCGCGACTTTCTCAAGCCCGATGAGGCGGGCGAGCTTGCGAACTTCTTCCTTCTGATCGTCACGCAGTTGGAACAGCAGCGGCATGGCGGCCGACTTCAATTGCTGGACCTCGTCGCAATTCGGATCGATCTGCGCGTTCGGTGGCGCGTTCGGATTGGAGAGTTTGTTGGCCGAGATCTTGCGGACGACGTTGCGCAGCGCGGTCTCGACCGAAGGCCAGTAATATTCCTGCGACGAAGACAGCTTCAGCCGATCCCGGATGCCAGAGATCTGTGCGTCGGATAGCAGGGTATAGTGTTTCTGCGGCTGCGGCTTGGCGACAACCTTCGGCTTGGCCGGAACTTCGACGGCGGGAACTTCAGCCGCGGCGGGCGCTTCGGATGCATTCAACGACGCCTTGGGCATCGGGAAATCGGATGGCGTGGCGGCGGCAAAGGCCTGGCGCAGCGGCTCGGCCAGCACGGGCGCCCGCGAAAGCCTGTCGGCCGGCACCTGGACCGGCTCGATCGCGGCCGAAGCCAGGGCCAGGGTCGGAACCAGACGGTCGGCCTTGGCGGCGCGGTTGGTGGCGAGCGGCTTGGCTGGAGGCGTCTGCGCGATCATCTCTTCGCTGGCGCTGGGCACGCTGTCCCGGCCAAGAATGGCGGTGGTGGCGGCACCCAGGACGAGGAAACAGGTCAGCACAACGATGGTGATGGCTTTGGACAAACGTCTCTCCGCGCCCAACTTCAAGTCCACGTGATCACTGCCCGACAACTGGGCGATAATTAAGGCTTAACCGTGCCATCGCGGCGGCAATCGCGCGGACTGCGGCGACATCGCCCGGAAAACTCAAGGAAATCAGGCAGCTGCCGAAAGGTCGTAGGCGTCCTGGATGTCGGCGACGATCTCCGAGGCCTCCCACACCGCGCGCGGCTCGACCGATTGCAGCGTCACCGTCCAGTTGCCGCCCCGGCGGGTGCGGGGGACGCTGACGATGTCGAACCGGACGTTGCGGCACAGCGGGTGGCGCGCCAGCGCATGAGCGACGCGGACGCGGATTTCGTCCAGCGAAGCCGCTGTCTTGCTGTTGAGAAAATCGAAGTCCATCGCCTGTCCCTCTCGGCCCTGATTGGCGGGCCGTGAGGGGGATTCTTGGCCGGCGTTGGTTAATCTGCCGTTAAATAAGGGGAGCAGCCCGGGATTAACCGTGATCCACACCGTCGTGGCCCGGCTCGACGGGCTGCGCCTACGGCCCGCCCGCCGCACGATATTCGGCGAGCGTCCGCGCAACCAGCTCGTCAACCGCCGGCACGTCCGTCACCCCCGAGGTTGAGTGCCCGCCGCTCCAGATGTCGCGCCAGCGCTTTGGCCGGCTCTCGCGCGCGGCAACGTCGATATCCTCAGCGATATCGATCGCGCCGCGTGCCGGGAGATCGTCGGGATCGAGGCCGGCGGCCACGATCGACGGCCTCAGCATGCTGGTCTGCAACCCCGTGAACGCAGTGGTGAGCAGAATGTCGTCGGCGCAGCTCTCGACCAGCATGCGCTTGTAGCGTTCGTCCGCCATGCTCTCGCGCGTCGCGATGAACTTCGTGCCCATATAGGCGAGATCGCAGCCGAGCACTTCGGCCGCATGCAGCGCTTGGCCGTCGCTGATGCCGCCGGCGAGCACGATGATGCCATCGTAGAATGCGCGCACCGCGCGGACGAAGGCGAACGGATTGAGCCAGCCGGTCTGCCCGCCCGCGCCCGCCGTGAGCAGCACGAGCCCATCGGCACCTGCTTCCGCCGCCCGTTCGGCGTGGCGGATCGAGGCGACGTCCGCCAGCACCAGCACGCCGGCGTCATGCAGCGGCTTCAGCACAGGCGCGGGCGAGCCGACCGAGGTGATGACGATCTCCGGCTTGTGCCGCAGCAGCACGGCGAGATCCTGCGCGAGCCGCGCATTGGAGCGATGCACGATCAGGTTCGGGCAGAGCGGCGCAGCCTTGCGGCCGGATTGGTCTTCGTGCCGGCGCAGGCGCGTCGCGATCGCGGTGAGCCATTCATCGAGCTGCTCCGTGCTGCGGCAATTGGCGGTGGGGAAGCTGCCGATCACCCCATTGCGGCAGGCCGCGACCATGAGCTCGACGCCCGACACCAGGAACATCGGCGCTGCGATCAGCGGCAGAGCGAGACGATCGCCGAAGCGTTGCAGTCGATCTGATGGCACGCAAATCTCCTCGTCACGCTTGCCTCCCAGTGCGGGCTTTGTCGTTTCCTCCCGCAGTCTCTGTGCTAGCGTCATCAGCAACATTGGCACGCCAGAAGCCGGTGACAAAGCAACGAGGAAACATATGTCCGATCCGCTCCACGCATCGTCCCCGACTTGTGCGCAGACGCTACGGGCGTTGTCGCGCTATCCCGGCCGCACCGCGTTCGCCTGGCCCGAGGGATCGCTGAGCTATCAGGGCACTCTCGACCTGATCGGACGCATCCAGGGCGTGTTCATGCGGCTTGGCCTGCAGGCGGGCGCGCGCGTCGCCTTCCTCACCGCGAACCGCGCCGACAGCTGGTGCGCCGGCGTCGCCGCGCAATTGTCGCGGCTCTGCATCACCTGGCTGCATCCGCTGGGATCGCTGGAGGACCAGCTGTTCCAACTCGAGGATTCCGAGGCCGTGATGCTGGTGGTCGACGCGGCCGCCTTCCGCGACCGCGGCGGCGAGCTCTCCGCGAGGGCAACCCGGCTGAAGGCGGTCTTCACCACGGGGCCGGCCGGTTACGGTGTCGATCTGCTGGCGGCGATCGAGAGCGCGGGACACGCCAGCGCGCGGTGCCTCGCCGGTCTCGACGATCTCTCGACGCTGAACTACACCGGCGGCACCACCGGCAAATCCAAGGGCGCGCTGCGCTATCACCGCGAGAACGCCGGAGCCGCCGCTGCGATCCTCGCCGATTTCGAGATCCCCGACGCCGCCCGCTACCTCACGGTCGCCCCGATCAGCCATGTCGCGGGCACGAAAGTGCTGCCGACCTTGATGCGCGGCGGCACCGTGCACATGCTGAAGGGATTCGATCCAGAGGCCGTGCTGACCACGATCGCGCGCGAGCGCATCAACTTCACGCTGTTCGTGCCGACCATGATCTACGTGCTGCTCGATCATCCCTCGCTTGATAAGACTGACCTGTCCTCGCTCGAGCTGGTGCTCTACGGGGCGTCAGCGATGTCGCCGAGCCGGCTGGTCGAGGGCATCGAGCGGATCGGGCCGGTGTTCTCGCAGCTCTATGGCCAGACCGAATGCTACCCGGTCTCGGTGCTGCGCAAAGCCGACCACGATCTTAAGGCACCCGAGCTGTTCCTGTCCTGCGGCTTCCCGATCGCAGCCTGCGAGGTCAAGATCCTCGACGACAACGACCAGGAGGTGAAGACGGGCGAGGCCGGCGAGATCTGCGTGCGCGCCCCGCACGTGATGGCGGAATACTGGAAGCGGCCCGACATCACCGCCGAGACGCTGAAGAACGGCTGGGGCCACACCGGCGACATCGCGCGCAAGGACGAGCGCGGCTACATGTTCATCCTCGACCGCAAGAAGGACATGATCGTCTCCGGGGGCTTCAACATCTTTCCGCGCGAGGTCGAGGACGTGCTGTCGCAGCACGCCGATGTCGCCATGGTCGCGGTCGTCGGCATTCCCGACGAGAAATGGGGCGAGGCCGTCACCGCCATCGTCGTGCCGCGCGAGGGCGCAAGGCCTGATCCGGACGAGCTGATCAACCTCGTGAAGGCGCGAAAAGGCTCGGCGCATGCGCCCAAGCAGATCCAGTTCGTGAAGCAGCTGCCGATGACCGGTGTCGGCAAGGTCGACAAGAAGGTATTGCGTGCGGGGTTCTGGAGCGGGCGGGACCGGATGGTGGGGTAAAACCCCGGGATTTTACGGTATGATTGTGGCCCCGGCACCACAACGAGCAGCGGAGTTTGCGCCGGCGATGGCCGCCCGATTGCAGGCGAATCGGGGAATCACCTAGACCGCTGACGGGGCTGGGAAGCGGAGTAAGCAATGAGAGTCGCTTCCCTGGAAAGTGCAGTCGCCGCGGTCACCTTGATCACGGCTATCGTCGTGGTGCTGTGGGAGATCAAGATCTTCTACGGAATGTGAACTGGCAGGATGCCTCGTCGCACACGACCAAGCATCCCTTCCGCGGCGGCGGAAGCCTGCCGTTCAATCGGCTCACAGAGCGACAGCGGCAAGGGCCGTCACGCTCACCGCTTCTCGATCACCAGGCTCTGCACCGCGCGGCCGAAATAGCCTTGCCGGTCCGCCAGCCGCGACATTGCGAGCCCGGCGCCGTCGGGTCCGATCCAGGAGTCGCCGTCGAGCAGGATCCAATCGCCAATGGGCTGGCGCGAAAAATTCACGGTGAGGTCGGCGTTGATGTAGGTCCAGGCGCGAAAATCGAGCGTCGAGGCGGTGCCGTTGGAAAAATCGGCGGCGACCACGGCGCGCATGGCCTGCGAGATCGCTTCGCCCTCGATGAGCGGATGATCGACGCGAAACCAGATCGCGCCGGCGCCGGCCTGGCCGAAGCGGCCACGCGCGGCGCGCATCGAGACCGAACGCACGAACGGGCTGGTGGCGGCGTGACCGTCCTCGACCAGCGAGTCCTCCGGCATGGGCAGCGTCACCGGCAGCGCCTTGACGTCGGCGGGCAACGACAGCGCCTGGCGCCTGATCTTGAGCACGGTGGCGCCGACGACCTGCAAACCGTCGGCGAGCAGCTTGATTTCGCAGAGCTGGATCTTGCGGCCCTCACGCAAGACGTCAGTCACGATCGTCAGCGGCGCGACCGGAACGGGCCGCATCAGATCGATGGTGACGCGCGCGATATCCATCGGAGCAGGCGTCGGAATGCGTTCGGCCGCCCATGTCACCAGCGAGGCCGGCGCCGAGCCGTGCTGCATGCGCCGATCCCAGGGACCGGCGGCATCCGGACTGGTGACGACGCTGTCGCCGTCGACACGGTAGATGGGGGGCATGTTTTAATCAGTCTTGGTTGACGTTCCCCGGACGCTGCGCAGCGTGTAGCGATGAGCTGCTGATCCGGGGTCCGTGCCTTGCGGCGATGGGTCCCGGCTCTGCGGAGCAATGCTACGCACTGCACCGCGTCCGGGACACGAGAAACTACAACGGCGGATCGATCGCCTCGTCGTATTCCTTCTTGAAGCGCGCGATCAACTCGGCGGCAGGCATAACCTTCTCTACGCTGCCGATGCCCTGGCCCGAGCCCCAGATTTCCTTCCAGGCCTTCGGCTTGGCGCGCTCGCCGGAAGCGTCGGTGCCGAAATTCATCTTGGAGGGATCGGAGGTCGGCAGGTTTTCCGGATCCATGCCGGCGGCAAGGATCGAGGGCTTCAGATAGTTGCCGTGCACGCCGGTGAAGAGGTTGGAATAGACGATGTCGTCGGCGGTCGAGCCCGCGATCATCTCCTTGTACTTCTCCACCGCATTGGCTTCCTTGGTCGCGATGAAGGCCGAGCCGATATAGGCGAAGTCGGCCCCTAAGATGCGTGCGGCGCGGATCGCCTTGCCGTTGCCGATCGCACCCGACAGCGCGATCGGGCCGTCGAACCATTTTCGCGTCTCGGCGACGAAGGCCAGCGGCGAAATGGTGCCGGCATGGCCGCCGGCACCGGCCGCGACCAGGATCAGGCCATCGGCGCCCTTCTCGATCGCCTTGTGGGCGAATTTCTGGTTGATCACGTCGTGGAAGACGATGCCGCCCCAGCTGTGCACGGCCTGGTTCAGCTCCTCGCGTGCGCCGAGCGAGGAGATGATCATCGGCACCTTGTACTTGGCGCAGAGCTGCATGTCGTGGTCGAGACGGTTGTTCGACTTGTGCACGATCTGGTTGACCGCGAACGGCGCCGAGGGCTTGTCGGGATGCGCGCGGTCATAGGCCGCGAGCTCCTCGGTGATGCGCGCCAGCCATTCGTCGAGCAGCTCCGGCGGCCGCGCGTTCAGTGACGGAAACGAGCCGACCACACCTGCCTTGCACTGCGCGATCACGAGATCGGGCACCGAGATGATGAAGAGCGGCGAGCCGATCACGGGGATCGACAGGCGTCCTTTGAACAAGGCAGGCATGGACATTGCAGGACGATCCTCTGTTGGCAGGTCAATGGAAGGTTGACCGCCATACCAACAAGGCAATCTTTCCACTGTCAAGTATTGCGTTTTGGCGCCGTAGGCGGCACCCCGCGACACTATTCCAAGATGCGGAATTCTTTCCTCGTCATTCCAGGGCGACGCGTCAGCGTCGAACCCGGAATTCATCGGGCATCAATGCGCGTAGCGAGATGGTTCGGGCTCGCGCTACGCGCGCCACGGAATGACAGTGACCGCCTACCCCAGCAGATCCGGATTGATCAGCCGCTCGAACGAGAACATCTCGTCCCACTTCTCTTGCGTCAGCAGCTTGCGTTCGGCCACCACGATCTGGTGCAGCGACTTGCCGCTCTTGTAGCCCTCGCGCGCGATCTCGGCGCATTGCTTGTAGCCGAGCAGCGGCTTCAGCACGGTGACGATGCCGAGCGAGTTGAGCACCATGTTGCGGGTGTGCTCCTCGTTGGCAGTGATGCCGACGACGCAATTCTCGCGCAGGCTGTTGACCGCGCGCTCCATGGTGCGGATCGAGAAGAACAGCGCGAACGAGATCACCGGCTCCATCACGTTGAGCTGGAGCTGGCCGGCGCTGGCGGCCAGCGTCACCGTGGTGTCGAGGCCGATGACGAGGAAGCTGGTCTGGTTGACGACCTCGGGGATCACGGGATTGACCTTGCCCGGCATGATCGAGGAGCCCGGCTGCAGCTGCGGCAGGTTGATCTCGTTGAAGCCGGCACGCGGGCCGGAGGCGAGCAGACGGATGTCGTTGCAGATCTTGGTCAGCTTGCTCGCGGTGCGCTTCAACACGCCCGAGAGCTGCACATAGGCGCCGGTGTCGGAGGTCGCCTCGACGAGGTCGCCGGCGAGAATGAAGTCGACGCCGGTCAGCGCGCTGAGGTGCCGGACCGCGAGCTTGGGATAGCCGACCGCAGCCGTGACGGAGGTTCCGATCGCGGTGGCGCCGAGATTGATCTCGCGCAGCAGCGCACGCGCTTCCGAGATGCGGTCGACCTCCTCGCCGATCGTGGTGCCCCAGCCCCGGAATTCGGCCCCGAGCGACATCGGCACGGCATCCTGCAGATGCGTGCGGCCCATCTTCAGGACACGATCGAACTCGCGACCCTTGGCGAAGAACGCTTCCTGGAGCTGACGCAGCGCGGTCATGTAGCTCTCGAGCCGCAGGATCAGCGCGAGGCGAAAGGCGGTCGGATAGGTGTCGTTGGTCGACTGGCCGTAATTGACGTGATCGTTGGGGCTGACGTGCTGATAGTCGCCCTTGCCGAAGCCGAGCGATTCCAGCGCGAGGTTCGCGATCACCTCGTTGGCGTTCATGTTGGTGGAGGTGCCGGCGCCGCCCTGGATGAAGTCGGTGACGAACTGGTCCATCATGTCGCCGGCGATCACGCGGTCGCAGCCGAGGATGATCGCGTCCGCGACCTTGGCCTCGATCGCGCCGAGATCCCGATTGGCCATGGCGGCGGCCTTCTTGACGTAACCGAGCGCCTTCACGAAGTAAGGCTCCTGGTTCATCGGAATGCCGGTGATGTGGAAGTTCTCCTTACCCCGGATGGTCTGGACGCCGTAATAGATGTCGTCGGCGATCTCACGCTGTCCGAGGAAGTCCTGCTCCGTACGGCTCATGGGCGCTCCTTGTTGCTCGCGCGACGTCCTCTAGTTCTGGCACAGCGCGCTGGTCACGAAAGTGTCGGTGCGGCAGTCGTCCGGCTTGCGAGCCCTGCCGGGAATCAGGACCTTGGCCGAGCATTTTTCCGCGGAGTCGGCATTCAGGCTCTTGCCGTCCTTGTAACCCTTGCTCTGGCAGAGCTGGTCGGCAGCCTGCTTGCAATCGGGCGCGCCGTTGGACGAGGCCGGACAGGCCACCCGGCCCGACACCATGGTCGAAGGCTTCGCCAGCCGCGACAGATCGTTCATGGTCTCGCTCGGGCTTTTGATGGGCGGCAGGATCGAGGGCAGCTTGTCGAACAGCTTGCCCATTTCATTGATCAGCCCGGGATTTTCCGCTGCCGCCGGCGGCGCCGATGGAGCGGGCGTGGACGGCTGAGGCGCGGCCTGCGGCCCCTGCTCCTGCAAGCCAAGCACCGGCGGAGCGGATTGCGGCCATCCGGTCCCGGCGGCACCGAGCAGGACCAGCAGCACTGCTGATATCAGCGTCCCGAGCCGCAAGGCCGGATTGCCGGATCGAACCATCATGACGGCAACCGTAGCCGAACCCGGCCCGGCGGCAAAGCGCGGGTTACCAAGTGAGCATGATCTCCGCGCAAACGCGTTCCGCGTTTGTCGCGAGGGAAAACCGCTTCACACCTTGCGCTGACGCGGCCCTTCGGGTCCGGACATGCTCTAGATCAACTTGATCGCCACCACGAAGCCGAGCACCAGCACGGCAGCACCGACCGCCACCACGAGACCGAGATGCTTCTCGATCTGGACCCGGATCCAATCGCCATAGCGGTTGAGCAGGATGGCGACGATGAAGAAGCGTCCGCCGCGCGCGACGATCGAGCAGATGGTGAACAACAGAATGTTGTAGCCGGCAAAGCCCGAGGTGATGGTGACGAGCTTGTAGGGGATCGGCGTCAAACCCTTGAGCAGGATGATCACCGCGCCCCACTCCGCATAGGAGGCACGGAAGGCGTCGACCTTGTCGCCGAGGCCGTAGACCTGGATCAGCCAATGACCGACCGAGTCGAACAGCAGCGCGCCGATGGCGTAGCCCAGGATGCCGCCGAGCACCGAGGTGATGGTGCAGACGGCCGCGTAGAGCCAGGCGCGCTGCGGGCGCGCCAGCGACATCGGAATCAGCATCACATCCGGCGGCACCGGAAAGAAGGAGCTTTCGGCGAAAGACACCGCTCCCATGATCCAGAGCGCGTAGGGCTTGTGAGCGGCGTCGATGCACCAGTCGTAGATACGTTTCAGCATGGCGCCGCGATGAAGCACCATGGGACGGATTTGTCCATGCCGAGATTGAGGCGAATTATGACGTTTCTAGTGGCGCTTGCGCGCGGCACGCCCCTCGAGCGCGACAATTGGCCGCCTGGCAGCCACGCGCGGTGACGCGACCTTGGGCAGCTTCATCGACGATTTCGGCAGCTTCTCGGCAATGCCGAGCATGTCTTCCCGCCGCGTCATCTCGCGCCAGACGTCCTCGGGGCGCACGCCCGCAGAGGCCCAGAGCACGGTGAGATTGTACAGGAGATCGGCGCTTTCCCGGATCACGGCGTCGGTATCGCCATTGACGGCATCGATCACGACCTCGATGGCCTCTTCGGCGAGCTTCTTTGCCATTTTCGAGGGCCCGCGCTGAAACAGCCGGGCCGTACGCGATGTTGCCGGATCAAGATCCCTGGCCGCGAGCACAGCCAGATATAGCCGCTCAAGCGAATCACTCATGGTACTCAAAACTACTCTAAACAAATGGCGAGCGTGTTAACGCGCGGCAATAAAAGCAGAAAACAGGCCGGCGCGGCAAGCGCGACGGCCTGTCATGGTCAACTCCAGCTGCCAGAGCTAGTAGCAGTTCTGGTAGTAACCTTGGCCGCAGAACTCGGACGGAGCGGTGCCGCCGTAGCGCTGATATTGGAAGTTCGGGCCTGGACCATAATAGGGCCCGTAGGAAGGGCCGCTGTAATAGGCGGGACCGCCGTAATAGCCATAGCCCGGACCGTAGTCATAGGCATAGGAGTCACGGGTCGCGGCGATGGCAAGACCGGTGCCGATGGCCGCGAAAGCCGCAGCTGCGGCCGCGCCGCC
>NZ_AJQF01000237.1:0-12148 GCF_000261705.1 Bradyrhizobium genomosp. III
ATAGGATGCGGTCGGGGCAAGCGCGGTCAGCGCCAACACCGCCGCGGTGGCAAGAACGGCCTTTCGGCCCGCAAACTTGGAGAATCGCTCGAACATGTCTTGGGCCCTCCTTGGGACCTGGAATGGACGCCTGCGGACAGGCTCATGCCTTTCAAACCCGCACAGCCTAAGTTGGGTTCCCCAACCCCAACACAAGCTGAACGGGGTTGCGTAATCGTGCCGCAACCGCCGCTCATCTGCCGTTCATGTTGGCGCGGAGAAACTGGCCGCAGCCGGCTGCCGTAAAGCGTCACGAAACCATAACAATGCGGAACCCGGCGCAATCGATGTCAGGATTCAAGACGACCGCCCTGCGTTGCCTGCTGGCTCTCTCGATCTCGCTTGCAACGCTCGTTGCACGCGATGTCAGTGCGGCCGAGACCGCTGCGCCGTCCGTTGCGATCCATTTCACCTTCGACCGCCCGCTCGACGCGAGCATGGCGCCGTTCTTCCTAGCGGCGAAGGACGGCAGGTTCAGCGCCGAACGTCTCAACGTGTCCTTCAACAGCGCAGCCAGCTCGCCGGAGGCGCTCGCACGCGTCGCCAAGGGCGACAGCGAGCTTGCGCTGATCGACATCAACGAGCTGATCCGCCTTCGCGACAAGGAGGACTCGACGCCGGTCAAGGCGGTGTTCGTGCTGTTCAACCGCGCGCCCTACGCGATCGTCGCGCGCAGGAGCCGCGGCATCCATCTCTTGCCCGATCTCGACGGCAAGACCGTCGGCGTTGCCGACGGCGACCTGTCGATGCGGCTGTGGCCGGCGCTGGCGCAGCAGAACGGCATCAAGGCATCGCGCGTCAGATTCCACAAGATTGGCGCTGCGGTCCGCGAGCCGATCCTGTCCGCAGGGCAGGTCGATGCCGTCGCAGGCTTCAACTATCTCTCCGCGGTGAACCTGCGCAACCGCGGCGTGCCCGGAGCCGATCTCGTCGTGCTGCGTTATGCCGATTATGGCTGCGAGGCCTATGGCTTCGCCGTGGTGGTCAATCCCGCCTTCGCCGCGGCGAAGCCGGACGCCGTGAAGGGCTTCGTCCGCGCCTTGATCGCCGGCATCAATGCGACCATCAAGGAGCCGGCACGTGCGGCGGACGAGGCCGCTGGCCGCATCGACGACGGCGACCGCGACCTGGAGCTGGAGCGCCTGCGCACCGTCCTCGTCGACAACATCCTGACCGACGAGGTCAGGCGCAACGGCCTCGGCGGCATCGAGCCCGCGCGCCTGGAACGCTCGATCGACCAGATCGCGCAGGACTTCAAATTCCGCAAACGGCCCACGGCGGGCGACATCTTCGACGACCGGTTCCTGCCGCCGGTGGCGGGGCGGCTGATCAACTGAGCAAAACTGACAGCTTCTGCTATATCTCCCGCGCGATCCCTGCTTAAAATACGGGCTCCGTTACCCCGCTCGAGTTCGTTGCCCGCATGCCCATCCTCCGTCTCTACACACGTGTTCTCGAGCTGCTCGGCAAGGAGGCGCGGCTGGGCTGGCTGCTCGCGGTCGCCAACCTCCTGCTCGCTGCCTCGCAATTCGCCGAGCCCGTGCTGTTCGGGCGGATCGTCGACGTGCTGTCGGGCAAGACGGTGGCCGGGTCGAGCTCGGCCTGGCCGTTCCTGGTAGCCTGGGTCGCGTTCGGGCTGTTCACTATTCTCTGCAGCGCGCTCGTGGCCTTGCAGGCCGACCGGCTCTCGCACCGCCAGCGCCAGGCGGTGCTGACCGATTATTTCGAGCACATCCTGCAATTGCCGCTGACCTTCCATTCCGGCACCCATTCGGGCCGGCTGATGAAGGTGATGCTCAACGGCACCGACGCCTTGTGGCGGCTGTGGCTCGGCTTCTTCCGCGAGCACTTTGCCGCGATCCTCTCGGTCGTTGTGCTGCTGCCGCTGTCGCTCTACCTGAACTGGCGGCTCGCGATCCTGCTGTTCGTGCTCTGCATCGTCTTCACCGCACTGACGACCTTCGTGGTGCGCAAGACCTTCGGCATGCAGATGGCGGTCGAGGAGCAATATAGCGAGCTGTCCGCGCGCGCCTCCGATGCACTCGGCAATGTCGCGCTGGTTCAGAGCTTCGTGCGCGTCGAATCCGAGGTGAAGGGACTGCGCTCCGTCGCCGACGAGTTGCTGGCCGCGCAGATGCCGGTGCTGTCATGGTGGGCGCTCGTCACCGTCATCACGCGCGCCTCCACCACCATCACCGTGCTCGCGATCTTCACGCTCGGCATCGCGCTGCACGACCAGGGGCTGACCTCGGTCGGCGAGATCGTGATGTTCGTGAGCTTTGCGACGCTGCTGATCCAGAAGCTCGAGCAGGTGGTGAGCTTCATCAACAACGTGTTCATGGAAGCGCCCCGCCTGCGCGAGTTCTTCAATGTGCTCGACGCCGTGCCCGCAGTGCACGACCGGCCCGACGCGATCGACGCCGGCAGGCTGTCCGGCCTCGTCGAGTTCAACGACGTCACCTTTTCCTATGACGGCAAGCGGCCGGCGATCGAGGACCTCACCTTCACCGCGCTGCCCGGCCAGACCATCGCGCTGGTCGGTCCGACCGGCGCCGGCAAATCCACCGCGATCGCGCTCCTGCACCGCGCCTTCGACCCGCAATCCGGCTTCATCAAGATCGACGGCATGGACGTGCGCGGCGTCACGCTGACCTCGCTGCGCCGGAATATCGGCGTCGTGTTCCAGGAGGCGCTGCTGTTCAACCGCTCGATCGAGGAGAATCTGCGCGTCGGCAAGCCGGACGCGACCGAAGCCGAGATGCGCAAGGCGGCCGAGCGTGCCCAGGCGCTCGATTTCATCGAGCGCAGCGGTGGCTTCGAGACCAATGCCGGCGAGCGCGGCCGCATGCTCTCCGGCGGCGAGCGGCAGCGGCTGTCGATCGCCCGCGCGCTGCTGAAGGATCCCCCGATCCTGATTCTGGACGAGGCTACCTCCGCGCTCGACGCCCTCACCGAGGCCAAGGTGAATGCCGCTCTCGACGAAGTGATGAAGGGCCGCACCACCTTCGTGATCGCGCACCGGCTCTCCACCATCCGCAACGCCACGCGGATCCTGGTGTTCGAGAACGGACGGGTGATCGAAAGTGGAACTTTCGACGAACTCGTGGCCAAGAGCGGCCATTTCGCCGAACTCGCCAGGGCCCAGTTCATGGTTCACGAGACCACACGGGCCAGTGTGACAGCCGCAGAGGCTGGTGCGACTGCTGCCAAATCCCCCTAGCAAGTCCCCACAGGATCGTCGAAATTCGGCCTATTTCATTGCGGAATACCCCGCTCATGCCCCTGTTCTCGACGCACCAGCCGGTATAGGTTTGCGGCGCCGCAAGCGGCGGCGCTGGATTTCAGAACCGACAATCAGATCACGAGCACCGCCCGTATCAGGCGGGTCTCCAAGGACCGGAATCGGATAGTGCACGCCCTACGCCCGCTGCTTCGCAAATCGCTGTTCAACCTGTTCGCTGCCACGCTCGCATGTGCCGCGCTGCTCGCGCCGCGCGGGGCGAGTGCCGAAGCGCTGCTGCTGATCGAGGCCGACACCGGTAAGGTGTTGCAGGCCGATAATGCGACCATTCCCTGGTATCCGGCCTCCGTCACCAAGATCATGACAGCCTATGTGACGTTGAGGGCGGTCAAGGACGGCAGGCTGACGCTCGACACACTGCTCACGGTTTCGCCGACGGCGGCCTCGCAATCGCCCTCGAAGATGGGGTTCCGTCCGGGAACGCAGCTCACCGTCGACAACGCGTTGAAGATGATGATGGTCAAGTCCGCGAACGACATGGCCGTGGTGCTCGCCGAAGGCGTCGGCGGTTCGATCGACGGTTTCTCCGCGATGATGAACGATACCGCGAAGAAGCTCGGCATGACGCAGACCAGCTACGTCAATCCGAACGGCCTGCCCGCCGACGGCCAGATCACGTCGGCGCGCGACCTCGGCATCCTCGCGCGCTCGTTCCTGCGCGACCTGCCGGAATACGAATACTTCGTGCACATCCCGGCGATCCGCTTCGGCAAGCGAACCACCGGCAATTTCAACAAGCTGATCGGCCGCTATCCCGGCGCCGACGGTTTCAAGACCGGCTTCATCTGCGCCTCCGGCTACAACCTCGTCGCCTCGGCCACCCGCAACGGGCGCCGGCTGATCGCGGTGGTGCTCGGCGCCAATTCCGGCACCGCGCGCGCGGTGAAGGCGGCGCAGCTGTTGGAGCGCGGCTTCAGCCAGGACAATCTGACGTGGCTGCGCCCCTCGCTCGGCACGGTCGATAACCTCGTGCCGGTCGATGCCTCGCCGCCGAACCTGCGCGACGAGATGTGCGGCGGCCATCGCAAGCGGCCGGCCAGCGACGACGACGATGCGCTGATTGCGGCCAATGGCGGCACCAGCGGATCGGCCTCGGCCACCGGCGGCGAAGCCCAGGTGACCTTCTTCACCGCCGGCCTCCAGCCGCCCCTGATGAAGGCCTCCGAGCTGATGGCCTCAGCTCCCGCGGCGGCCGAGCCCGTGCTGGTCTATACCGGCCCGACCCGCACCGGCACCGCCCTGATCGCGGCGGTCGCGGCCGATGCCGACCAGCAGGCCGCGTCAAAGCCGCGTGGCAAGAAGTCGCGCGTGGCCAAGAAGCCTGACGCGGCCGACAAGCCGAAAGACGCGGGCAAGGACGCCGCCAAGGACACCAAGACAGCGGCCGTGAAGCCTGTCGCCAAGCCGGCTGAGGCCAAGGGCAACGATAAGAGCGACGCGAAGACCGCGGCGAAGCCGGCGGCGCCCAAGCATGCTGCCGCCAAGCACGACGCGGCGGCAAAACCCGCCGAGAAGCCCGCGGCTAGCAGCGATCCGAAGCCCGCCAAGCCCAAGGCCGCGACAAAGCCCGCCGCCAAGCCGGCCAACAACAGTTAACGGCGCGCCGAGCCGGGACCCCGCGCTTCGCACCTGCGGCAGCGCGGTAACTCGACGATTCCGGTAGCCACTCCCTGACCGATGTCTTAAGCCTCGACGACTTGCCACCCGTTCCGGCAGGCTCGATACTGGCAGCAATGAGGCAAGCCCGAGACACAGCGGGCTCTGGTAGATGAGGGGAGTTTTCCATGGAGCGCATCTGGCTCAAGCAATATCCGCCCGGCGTGCCCGCCGATATCGAGCCGACCCAATACGCATCGCTGGTCGATCTTCTTGAAGAGAGCTTCACCAAGTTCGCCGACCGCAAGGCGTTCATCTGCATGGACAAGTCCATCAGCTATCGCGACCTCGACCAGATGTCGGTCGCGCTCGCCGCCTATTTGCAGGGCCGCGGGCTGCAGCGCGGCGCCCGCATCGCCATCATGATGCCGAACGTGCTGCAATATCCGATCGCGACCGCCGCCGCGCTGCGCGCCGGTTTCGCGGTGGTCAATGTCAATCCGCTCTACACCCCGCGCGAGCTCGAGCACCAGCTCAAGGATTCCGGCGCCGAAGCCATCATCGTGCTGGAGAACTTCGCCCACACCGTCGAGCAGGTGATCGCCAGGACGCAGGTCAAGCACGTGATCGTCGGCAGCATGGGCGACCTGCTCGGCTTCAAGGGCGTGATCGTCAATCTCGTCGTCCGCCGCGTCAAGAAGATGGTACCGGCATGGTCGCTGCCGGGCTCGATCTCCTTCAACGATGCGCTGTCGGCCGGCCGCGGCATGACCTTCAACAAGCCAAAACTCTCGCCGGGCGACGTCGCCTTCCTGCAATATACCGGCGGCACCACCGGCGTCTCCAAGGGCGCCACCCTGCTCCACCGCAACATCGTCGCCAACGTCCTGCAGAACGACGCCTGGCTCCAGCCGGCGCTCGCCGCGCCGCCGCATGTCGACCAGCTCATGATCGTCTGCGCGCTGCCGCTCTATCACATCTTCGCGCTGACGGCCTGCTACCTGCTCGCGGTGCGCGCCGGCGGCTGCAATCTCCTGATCCCCAACCCGCGCGACATCGCCGGCTTCGTCAAGGAGCTGGCGAAATACCAGGTCAACAGCTTCCCGGCCGTGAACACGCTCTACAACGGCCTGATGCACCACCCTGACTTCAAGAAGCTCGACTTCTCCAAGCTGAAGATCTCCAACGGCGGCGGCATGGCGGTGCAGCGCCCCGTGGCCGATCAATGGAAGGCGATCACCGGCTGCTTCATCGCCGAGGGCTACGGCCTGTCGGAGACTTCGCCGACGCTGACCTGCAATCCGGCAACGGCAACCGAGTTCACCGGAACGATCGGCATTCCCGTGCCATCGACCTACATCTCGATCCGCGACGACGACGGCAACGAGGTGCCGCTCGGCCAGGCGGGCGAGATCTGCGCCAAGGGTCCGCAGGTGATGTCGGGCTACTGGAACAGGCCCGAGGAGACCGCCAAGGTGATGACCGCGGACGGCTATTTCCGCACCGGCGACATCGGCATCATGGACGAGAAGGGCTACACCAAGATCGTCGACCGCAAGAAGGACATGATCCTGGTCTCCGGCTTCAACGTCTATCCGAACGAGATCGAGGAAGTGATCGCGAGTCATCCGGGCGTGCTCGAATGCGCCGTGATCGGCATCCCCGATTCCAAGTCGGGCGAAGCGGTGAAGGCTTTCGTGGTGAAGAAGGATCAGAACCTCACCGCTGAGGCGGTGATCAAATTCTGTCACGAGCAGCTCACCGGCTACAAGGTGCCCAAGCACATCGAATTCCGGAGCGACCTGCCCAAGACCAATGTCGGCAAGATCCTGCGACGCGAGCTGCGCGACGAGAAGAAGGCTCAGGCGGCGTAAGCGCGTCGCCGATTCATGACCGCGGTCGGCGATATCACGCCATCGGGCATTCTCGCCTTCTGGCGCGAGGCCGGCCGCGGGCGCTGGTACAAGCGCAACGACGTCTTCGACGCGGAAGTCAGGCGCCGCTTCCTTGCTTTGTGGCAGAAGGCGGTCGCCGGCGAGATCGCTTCATGGGAGGCAAGCGATGACGGCGCACTCGCGCTGGTCATCGTACTCGACCAATTCCCCCGCAACATGTTCCGCGGCACGCCCCAGGCCTTTGCCAGCGATGCGCTGGCGCGCGACGTCGCCCGCCGGGCGATCGATCGCGGTGTCGATGCCAGGGTCGATCCGGTCCTGCTCGAATTCCTTTATTTGCCCTTCATGCATTCCGAGCACCTGCCCGACCAGCTGCATTGCGTCGCGCTGTTTCAGAACACCGAGAAGGCCGAAAACTTGCAATACGCCCGGGAGCACGCCGACATCATCCAGCGGTTCGGCCGGTTTCCCCACCGCAACCGCCTGCTCGGCCGCGACAGCACCGAGGAAGAGCAGGCCTTCCTCGACAAGGGCGGCTTCGCCGGTTGATGACATCACGGTGAAGGGGCCCCACCCTCACCGCTTCGCCCGCCAGCAATATTGTGCAGGCCCGCGGCACGGTCTAATAAGCGGGATCGATATTCAGGGAGACCGACAATGGCGATCCAGACTGGCGACAAGCTGCCCGAGGCGAAATTCCGCGTGATGACGGCGGAAGGCCCGCAGGTGAAGACCACCGACGATATCTTCAAGGGCAAGAAGGTGGCGCTGTTCGCGGTGCCCGGCGCCTATACCGGCACCTGCCACAAGATGCATCTGCCGAGCATCTTCCTCAACGCCTATGCCTTGAAGGACAAGGGCGTCGACAGCATCGCCATCGTGTCCGTCAACGACGCCTTCGTCATGAACGCCTGGAAGCGCGACACCGACCAGCGCGACGAGGCCATCTTCCTCGCCGACGGCAATGCCGATTTCACCAAGGCGATCGGCATGGAGCTGGACGCCTCCGCCAACGGCCTCGGCATCCGCTCCAAGCGTTATTCGATGCTGGTCGAGGACGGCGTGGTGAAGAAGCTGAACCTCGAGGCGATGCCCGGCAAGGTCGAGGTCTCCGGCGGGGATACGCTGCTCGGGCAGCTGTAAGGCGGCCACCGCTTTCAGCCAATCACTCGGTGTCGTCCCGGCGAACGCCGGGACCCATACTCTCAGGGTGGAGTAGCGGAGCGAGCTGGTCACCACGAGTCTTCGCCAAACTCGACCCGGTGGGTATGGATCCCGGCTTTCGCCGGGATGACGGCAGTGAGTGGAGCGCCGGCAGCCCCCTACTCCGCCAGCCTCTGCTGCAACCTAGCCTTCACGATCCCGTCCCGCGCCAGCTGATCCGCACGCTCGTTCTCGGGGTGGCCGGCATGGCCCTTGACCCAGTGCCAGCGGACCTCGTGCTGCTTCAGCGCGGCATCGAGGCGCTGCCATAGCTCGACATTCTTCACCGGCTTCTTGTCGGCGGTGCGCCAGCCGTTGCGCTTCCAGCCATGAATCCAGCCGGTGATGCCCTGCCGGACATACTGGCTGTCGGTGTAGAGATCGACCGTGCACGGCTTCTTCAGCGCTTCGAGCGCCGAGATCGCCGCCATCAGCTCCATCTGGTTGTTGGTGGTGTGGCGCTCGCCGCCGTTCAGCTCTTTTTCCTTGTCGCCGAACTTCAGGATCGCGCCCCAGCCGCCCGGCCCGGGATTTCCCGAGCAGGCGCCATCGGTATAGATCGTGACATTGGGAAGCTCGCTCACGCGACCAATCCTGACGGCATCAGCCCATAATCGCGTACGCTCGTCACGCTCTGGTGGAAGCGCAGCTTGCGGACATATTCCAGCGGATCCTTCGGCTTGACCAGCGCGCCTTCGGGGACGTTGAGCCAGTCGACCAGCCGCGTCAGCAGGAAGCGGATCGCAGCACCCCGCGCCAGCAGCGGCAGTGCGGCCTCTTCGGCCTCGCTCAGCTTTCGCACGCGGCCATAGGCATTGAGGAAGGCGCGCGCCTTGGTGACGTTGAAGGAATGATCCGGCTCGAAGCACCAGGCGTTGAGGCAGATCGCGACGTCATAGGCCAGCATGTCGTTGCAGGCGAAGGTGAAGTCGATGATCCCCGAGAGCTGGTCGCCGAGGAAGAAGACGTTGTCGTTGAAGAGGTCGGCGTGGATCACGCCCTCCGGCAGATCGCCCGGCCAGATCCCGCTCGAGAGATGGTCGAGCTCGGTCGCCAGGAAAGCGCGCAGGCCCGGCTGCACCTCGTCGGCGCGGTTCGAAGCCGCATCGAACAGGGGCCGCCAGCCCGCGACCGACAGCGCATTGGCGCGCCGAACCGCAAAATTCGCACCGGCCAGATGCATCTTCGCCAGCGCCCCGCCGACACCGGCGCAATGGGCCACGTTCGGCTTGCGCGGCCACATGCCTTCGAGAAAGGTGATGATCGCCGCGGGACGCCCCGACAGCTCGCGCAACGCCTCGCCGTCTCTTCCCTTCACCGGCAGCGGGCAGTTGATGCCGTGCTCGGCCAGATGCGTCATCAGGGCGAGGAAGAACGGCAAATCGTTCTTCGCCACGCGCTTCTCGTAGAGCGTGAGGATGAACGAGCCCTCGGTCGTATGCAGCAGGAAGTTGGTATTCTCGACGCCCTCGGCGATGCCCTTGTAGGAGAGCAATTCGCCGAGCTCGTATTGCTTCAGGAAATCCGCAAGCTCGTCGGCGGCAACGTCGGTGTAGACCGCCATAAAGGTCTACTCGGCGGCGGCTTCGGGGCGCACCTGACGCGGCAGCGGGAAGAACTCGTTCTCCTCCGCGGCCGAGACCGTCTCCACATGCAGCGTGTAGCGCTCGGCGAAGGCGTCCATGATCTCCTCGACGATCACTTCCGGCGCGGACGCACCCGCGGTGATGCCGAGGCTCTTGATGTTGCCGAACTTGTCCCAGTCGATGTCGGTGGCACGCTGCGCCAGCACCGCAATCCCGCAGCCCTCGCGCTCGGCGACCTCGCGCAGGCGCTGCGAGTTCGACGAATTGGGGGCGCCGACGACGATGAGCGCGTCGACCACCGGCGCCACCTTCTTCACCGCGAGCTGGCGGTTGGTGGTGGCGTAGCAGATGTCTTCCTTGTGCGGCCCGTTGATGTTCGGGAAGCGCTCCTTCAGCAGCGCCACGATCTCCGCGGTGTCGTCGATCGACAGCGTGGTCTGGGTCACGAAGGCGAGGTTGTTGGGGTCCTTCGGGGAGATGGTCTTGGCGTCCTCGGCGGTCTCGATCAGGGTCACGGCGCCGGTCGGAAGCTGGCCGAGCGTGCCGACCACTTCGGGGTGATGGGAGTGGCCGATCAGGAAGATCTCGCGGCCACGCTTGAAGTGGATCGCGGCCTCGCGGTGCACCTTGGTCACCAGCGGGCAGGTCGCATCCAGCGAGAACAGATTGCGGGACTGGGCGTCGGCCGGAACCGATTTCGGCACGCCATGGGCCGAGAACACCACCGGCGCGCTGGTGTTTTCCGGGATTTCGGCCAGCTCCTCGACGAAGATGGCGCCCTTCTTCTTCAACCCGTCGACGACATACTTGTTGTGCACAATCTCATGGCGAACATAGACGGGGGCGCCGTACTTATCGAGCGCCCGTTCCACGGTGTCGATCGCCCGGACCACCCCGGCGCAGAAGCCACGGGGAGAACAAAGCACGATCTTGAGGTCTGGTTTGGCTGACATTGAGCGATCTCGGGACCGAATCACCTCGCCAAATGGGCGGGAGGCGGTCGATGGATGGAATAGGGCTTGGGTACGGGCTTACAGGGAATTGGGCCCCCTTTCGGGCGCTGTCAAGGCACTATCTATAGCAGAACCATTGCGTGGCTACCCCCTCCGGGCTTATATAGCGCGAATTCCCAGTCATCGCTGATGACCACCGGTTTCGCCTCCAGAGGGGTGGGCGAAGCACAAAGGAGATTTGCCATGAGCAACGCACCTCTGATGCCCAAGGCGACCGCCGTCTGGCTGCTCGACAACACCGCGCTGACCTTCGACCAGGTCGCCGATTTCACCAAGATGCATCCCCTCGAGGTGCGCGCAATCGCCGACGGCGATGCTGCCCAGGGCATCAAGGGCATGGATCCCCTCTCCAACGGCCAGCTGACCCGCGAGGAGATCGAGAAGGGCGAGAGGAATCCGGATTATCGGCTCCGCCTCCAGGAGAGCAAGGTGGTGCTGCCGCCCCAGCCCAAGCGCAAGGGCCCGCGCTACACCCCGGTCTCGCGCCGCCACGAACGTCCGAGCGCCATCCTCTGGCTGCTCCGCAACCATGCCGAGCTCAAGGACGCCCAGATCATGCGCCTGGTCGGCACCACCAAGAGCACCATCGCGAGCGTGCGGGACCGGACCCACTGGAACACCTCCCAGCTGACCCCGATCGACCCCGTCACCCTCGGCCTCTGCTCGCAGATCGAGCTCGATTTCGAGGTGGCGCGCGCGGCCAAGGAGAAGCCGATCGACGCAGCCTATGGCGGCGCCACGCTGCTGCCGGCCTCCGAGACCACCAAGAAGGACGAGTTCGAGCCGGCCGAGCGATCGAACGACGACCTCAACCTCGACGCCGTGTTCGCCAAGCTGAAGACGCTCGGCGGCAAGAAGCAGGAAGACGAGGAGGAGTAGTCCCTCTCCCTCTCTTCCGTTCGCTTCAAACGCAAAAAGCGCGGCAGGAAACCTGCCGCGCTTTTGTTTTTCCCCCTCTCCCGGTGGTCGTCCCCGCGAACGCGGGGACCCATAACCCCAGGGAGAGGTTTGGCGAAGACTCGTCGTTCGGTACTGCGCTTTCTATCGATAGCTTCCGCGGTATGGGTCCCGGCGTTCGCCGGGACGACAGCGGAATTCGTTGCTCTACGCGAGCGCTCCTCAGAACTTGTACGTCACGCCCGCGCCGACCAGCCACGGATCGATATGCGCGGTGCCGGTGACCGGCAGGCCGGAGACGGTGGCGCTGTAGTCCGGACGCAGCCAGAGCTTCTTGACGTCGACGTTGAGACCCCAGTGCCGGTCGATCATGTAGTCGAAGCCGAACTGCACGGCGCCGCCCCAGGCGTTGCTGACATGCAGGTTGGTGGTGGTGGCGACGATCGCGGGCGGACCGGCGATTGCGGCAGGCGAATTGGCCGCGGAATTGTTGAAGAACACGGTGTAGTTCACGCCGGCGCCGACATACGGCTTGAACGCGCCGAACTGGTCGAAGTGATATTGCAGCGTCAGCGTCGGCGGCAGCAGCGTGGTCTTGCCGATCGGCAGGTTCGCGAG
>NZ_AJQF01000238.1:0-9380 GCF_000261705.1 Bradyrhizobium genomosp. III
TCACGCCGAGGATCAGCTCCGCGGCGATGTTCTTGGTGAAGAAGTAGCTGATGTCGAGCTCGGGGACGACCTGATCGCTGATCGAAAGGCCGGAGTTCGGCGAGGACAGCGAGGGCACGCCCGCCACATTGACGGTCGAGCCGCCGGCATCCGGCAACACGCCGAGCACGCGCAGACGCACCATCCACGGATTGAACGCCTCCACCGGCGGCGGCGCCTTCTTGTAAACCGGCAAATCGGCAGCCTGCACCGATGCAAACGTGCCCGCGAGCATCGCGCCAACCGTCGCAAGCCGCGCCAGGTTTCTTGTCGTTCTCTGCATTTCAATCCCCTTCAGCCTTCACTCGCGCGTCGTTGCGCGACATGAGCGTCAGAGCAGAAGGGGGGCGCCGAAGGATTTGACTTCGATCAATTCAGCCAGACGCAGCCACGATTTGGCCACGGCGTTGCAGATCTGTCACGGAAATCGCGAATGCGGGGTGCGCGGCGCGGCAGGATAATGCCGCACCTCACATCAGGGCCGCTCGGGATGGTTCAGCATGTATTCGCCGAGGTCGCGCTGGCGGCGATCTGCACGGGCGGTGGCGGCGTTGCGCTGAACGTCGCGATCCTTGCGGCAGGCCACGTATTCCGGCGATCCCTGCGCATTGCCCCGGCTCAGGCAGACCGCATCGTCATCGTCGCCGCCCACCGCTACCGGCGTCTGGTAGCGCGCGGAGCAGGCGGAAAGAGCGATGGCAAGCAGCACAGCTGCAAGCAGGCGCGGCGCGGCGGCGAATGGCATACGAGGTCCCCTATTGGCCGGCCCTGTTTAGCGCGGAATGAGGAGATTGTAAGTCGGCAACACCGTCATACCGGGCGATGCGAGCATCGAACCCGGAATGACAGACCAGCTTCGCCTCACACCCGCCCCTTCAGCGCCTCCCCGATCTCGTCGAGCGTCTTGGGATCCTCGATCGTCGCCGGCATGGTCCAGGACTCGCCGTCGGCGATCTTCTTGATGGTGCCGCGCAGAATCTTGCCGGAGCGTGTCTTGGGCAGGCGGCCGACGGTGATCGCGAGCTTGAAGGCGGCGACCGGGCCGAGCTTGTCGCGCACCAGCGCGACGATCTCCTTCTCGATCTCGGCGGGCGCACGCTTCACGCCGGCCTTGAGCACCAGGAAGCCGCAGGGCACCTCGCCCTTGATCGCGTCCTTGACGCCGAGCACGGCACATTCGGCAACATCGGGATGCGAGGCAAGGATCTCCTCCATGCCGCCGGTGGAGAGCCGATGGCCGGCGACGTTGATGATGTCGTCGGTGCGGCCCATGACGAAGACATAGCCGTCCTCGTCCTTGTAGCCGGCATCCGAGGTTTTGTAATAGCCGGGGAATTCGCTGAGATAAGCCTCCCTGAAGCGTGCATCCTGATTCCACAGGGTCGGCAGGCAGCCCGGCGGCATCGGCAGCTTGATGACGATCGAGCCCATGGTGTTGGGCGCCACCGGTTTCGCCGCTTCGTCGACCACGTCGACCTGGTAGCCCGGCATCGGCACCGTCGGCGAGCCGTGCTTCACCGGCAGCATGCCGAGCCCGACCGGGTTGCCGGCGATGCACCAGCCGGTCTCGGTCTGCCACCAATGGTCGATCACCGGCACCTTCAGCTGCTGCTCCGCCCATTCGACCGTCGGCGGATCGGCACGCTCGCCGGCGAGGAACAGCGTGCGGAACTTCGACAGGTCGTATTGCCGGATGAACTTTCCTTCCGGATCGTCTTTCCGGATCGCGCGGAACGCGGTCGGAGCCGTGAAGAACGCGACCGCCTTGTGCTCGGCGATCACGCGCCAGAATGCGCCGGCGTCGGGCGTGCCGACCGGCTTGCCCTCATACATGATCGTCGTCGCGCCGTGCAGCAGCGGCCCGTAGACGATGTAGCTGTGGCCGACCACCCAGCCGATGTCGGAGCCGCACCACCACACCTCGCCCGGCTTGACGCCATAGAGGTTGAACATCGACCATTTCACCGCGACGAGATGGCCGCCATTGTCGCGCACGACGCCCTTCGGGATACCCGTGGTGCCCGAGGTGTAGAGGATGTAGAGCGGATCGGTCGCGGCAACAGCCGCGCAGGGCGCCTTCTTGCCGTCGTTCATCGCCTTGCGGCGCAGGCTCGCCCAATCGTAGTCCCGTCCCGGGGCCAGGTCGCAAGTGAGCTGCGGGCGTTGCAGCACGATGCAGGCCTTCGGCTTGCTGCCGGCAAGCCTGATCGCCTCGTCGAGCAGCGGCTTGTACTGCACGATGCGGCCGGGCTCGATCCCGCAGCTTGCGGAGAGAATGAGTTTCGGCTGCGCGTCGTCGATGCGGGTGGCGAGCTCCTTCGCTGCAAAGCCGCCGAACACCACGGAGTGCACCGCCCCGATCCGCGCGCAGGCGAGCATCGCGACCACGGCCTCCGGCACCATCGGCATATAGAGGATGACGCGGTCGCCCTTGGCGACGCCGAAATCCTGCATGATGGCGCCAAGCGCCTGCACCTCGTTCAGCAGTTCAGCATAGGTGAGCTTGGTGACGCTGCCCGTGAGCGGCGAATCGTGGATCAGCGCGACCTGGTCGGCGCGCCCGCCTTCGACATGGCGGTCGAGCGCGTTGTAGCAGGTATTGACGACGCCGCCGGCGAACCAGCGGCCGTAGGTCCCTTGCGAGGGGTCGAAGATGGTCTTCGGCGGCTCGATCCAGTCGATCTCTTTCGCGGCCTCGGCCCAGAAGCCTTCGGGATCGGCCAGCGAGCGCGCATGGACCTCATGATAACTGCTCTTGCCCTGGATGTTCATTCCCGCGCTCCCGTTACCTTTATCGGCCTGACCTCGAACCTTGCGGCGCGGCGGTCGCCCCGCCATGACCCGGATCAAGTGTCGGCCTTGTTTGAGAGGTATTTTCCCGGGAACGGGCCGCGGTTCAAGCTGAAAAGGATGGGTTATTTCTCCCTCTCCCCGCTTGCGGCAGGGCTATCGCATATGGGGTATGGGCTAGGGGGGCACGACAGTACCCACATCGTCATGGCCGGGCTTGTCCCGGCCATCCACGCCTTTCCATAACGCACGGAGAACGTGGATGCCCGGGAAAAGCCCGGGCATGACGACCTCTGCTAGATGTTCAATTGCCCTGCCGCTCACGGCAGGGAGAGGCGAAGAGCCCGCCTCAGCTCTCCGTCGCGTTCAGCTTCTGCAACCGCTCCTGCATGACCTTCCTCAGATCATAGCCCGGCCGGCCGAAGCTGGCGTTGCGGAGGCTAAGGAAATCGCGCTGGGTCTTGCGCAGCTCGCCAGCCGAGCGCTTGCCCGCCGATTTCAGCACGCGCTCATAGGTCTCGGCGATCTGGCGGTCGAGCACGCCCAGCTGCGGATCGGCGCAGATCACCTTCTCGACCTCGCGCTTCGCGGTCGCGCATGCGAAGGACGGACCATTGCCGGACGCCGCATTCAGCGCCCGCGGCGGCTCATCGCCGAATTTCGCGATCTCCGCGATCATGCTGCGGCGGCCGTTGGCAGCGTTCTCGTTGCCGGGATCGAGCTTGAGCGCCGTCTCGTAATCGGCCAGCGCCTTCTTGCGCTCGCCCATCTTCTTGTAGAGCACGGCGCGGTTGTTGTAGGTCAGCGCGAAATTCGGATCGATCTTCAGCGCAGCCTCGTAGTCACCGAGCGCGGCTCCGAACTCACCCTTGAACTGGTAGGAATCGCCGCGGTTGGTGAAGAAGTTCGGCCGGGGCGCCAGGCGCAGCGCCTGATCGTAATCGGCGATCGCCTTGTCGTACTCTTTCATGGCAGCATAGGTGAGCCCGCGATTGTCAAAATATTCGGGCACCTTCGGATCGAGCCTGATCGCTTCGCCGTCGTCGGCCACCGCCTTGTCGAGCTGGCCGAGCTTCTTGTAAGCGGCGCCGCGGTTGGTGTAGGTGCGCGGACGGTTGGGATCGAGCCGCAGCGCCTCGCTGAGATCCTTGATCGCCTTCTCGTTGTCGCCGCCGAGATAGTAGTTCACGCCGCGGTCGGACCATGCCTGTGCATCATCCGGCTTCAGCTTGATCGCCTGGTCGTAATCGGCGAGCGCGCGGTCAAGCCTGCGCTGGGTGGTGTACACGACACCGCGCAGCTCGTAAGCCTCCGCATTCTGCGGATCGAGCTCGATCGCCTTGCTCAGATCCGCCGCCGCGCGGTTGAGATCCCCGCCGGCCTCGCGCAAGAGGTCGCCGCGCAGGCGCCAGGCCTTTGCATTCTTGCCGTCGATTGCGATGGCGCGGTCGATGTCCCGCAGGGCTTGCGTGAGGCCGCCAGAAGTCCGGGCATTGGCGTCGGCGCGAACCAGCAGCGCCGCGGCGCGATCGGACGCGGGACTTGCGCCCTGGTCGATGATGACGGTGCACGCCGGGATCAGCTCCGCGGGAGCAGCCTTGCTGCCCATCACGCAATCGGTGCCCGCCGAGGCGGGGGCTGCAAGGATGAGGCTCACCGCCCCGAGAAGAAAAGCGCGAAGCGAGATTTTGGCAAGCGAAAGCGCTTGCGCGGAAGGATGCGTGCCGCACATGGCAGAGTGCTCCGTGACGTCGGGTTCTCACCGTTGTCGCGGCAGGGAAGAAATGGGTTCAAGTCGGCTCTGTCTACGCCGTCATGGCCGAGCTTGTCCCGGCCATCCAGGTCTCACGCGCGGCACAAAGAACGTGGATGCCCGGGACAAGCCCGGGCATGACGAGCTCTCGTGCAGCAACGGGCCTAATATCCGTCTACCCCGTTGAGTCGCAGCAAGCGCTCCTGCATCGCCTTCTTCAGATCATACCCCGCCCGGCCGTACCCGGCATTGCGGCGGGCGATGAACTCATCCTGCTCGCGCTGGAGGTTCTTCGCTTCCGCCGGATTGCGCGCCTCCCGGAACACCCGGGCATTCGATGCAAAGATCTCGCGGTCGAGATCGGCGAGTTCGCGGTTGCCGCAGATCGCCTTCTCCACGGCACGGGCCGCACGCCTGCAGTTGAAGCTGGGCTTGCCGGCGACCGCCATCTGCGCGCCGATCCGCTCCAGCTCGCGCGCCATTGCCTTGTGATTGGCCTTGGCCTTCTCGTGGTTCGGGTCGATCTTCAGGGCCGCGCCGAAATCCTGCACCGCCTTGGGCTTGTCGCCCTTCCTCAGCCAGAGCTCACCGCGAGCGTTCCAGATGTCGGCGAGCGCAGGGTCGAGCGAAAGAGCGCGGCTGTCGTCGGCGATGGCGCGGTCGACCTGGTCGTGCCGCGCATAGAGCGCCGCGCGCGCGATCAGCGCCTTGATCAGATCCCCCTTCGCCGTCTTCTCATTGTCGATCACGCCGGCGCAGGCCGTGGCAGCCTTGTCCACATCGTCTGCCGCGGTCGCCGCGAGGCATGAGGCGACATCGACCTGTATCACCGCAGCCGGTTCGCCGCCGGTCGCAGCCCGGGCGGCATTCAGCGACAGCGCGCAAAACAATACGGCACCTGACAGTTGAATGAGTCTTTGAAAACACATGCTCGTTGCGGTCGGTGTCTTGCTTTGTGGCTTGCCTTACGTCTTGCCTCGGGGCCGTACTATCCATCATACGGCCGGATTGGTGCTAGCTTGTGGCGCCGCTCAGACCGGCTTCGGGGATCATCGTGTCAACATTCGAATGGATCATCGCGCTTCTGCTCGGCGCCGTTGCCTTATCGGCGCTGGCGCGGCGGATCAAGGTCCCCTACCCGACCTTTCTGGCGATCGGCGGCGCGCTGATCGCCTTCGTGCCGTCCAGCCCGTCCTGGGCGCTGGAGCCGGACCTGGCCTTGGCGCTTTTTGTCGCACCGGTGCTGCTCGATGCCGCCTTCGACACCTCGCTGCGCGATCTGCGCAACAATTGGGTTCCGGTCTCGACCCTGGTCGTCGCCGCGGTCGGCTTGACCACGGCCGGCGTCGCCTTCGTCGCGCACCGACTGATGCCCGATATGCCGTGGGCCGCCGCGGTCGCGCTCGGTGCCATCGTGGCCCCGCCCGATGCGGCCGCTGCGGTCGCGATCCTGAGCCAGGTCAAGCTGCCCCACCGCATGGTGAAAGTCCTGGAGGGCGAGAGCCTGCTCAACGACGCGAGCGCGCTCCTGATCTACCGCATCGCGGTCGGTGCCGTCGCCACCGAGCATCTAACATGGAGCCAGGTCGCGCCGACGATGGCGCTCGCGCTGGTCGGCAGCGTCGTCGCCGGCCTGCTCGCGGGCTACATCATCCCGCTGCTCCTGGAACGGGTCAAGGAAGCACCCAGCGCGATCATCGTGCAGTTCGCCACCACCTTCATGGTCTGGATCGCCGCGGAGCATCTCGGCCTCTCCGGCATCCTCACCATCGTCGTCTACGCCATCACCATGGCGCGCACGGCGGGGGCGCGCATGCCAGCACGGCTGCGGGTGCCGTCCTATGCGGTGTGGGAAACGATGGTGTTCGTGCTCAACGTGCTCGCCTTCATGCTGATCGGCATGCAGATGCGGCCGATCTGGACGCGGCTGGATGCGGACGTGCGCTGGGAATATTGCGTGGCCGCTGGCTGGATCCTGCTGACGGTGATCCTGGTGCGCCTCGCCTGGGTGACGTTCTATCGCACGACCTTGCGGGTGCTGGTCGCGCAGGGGATCTATCATCCGAACGACCCCAGGGCCGTCGCCTCGCCCAAGGGCGGCCTCATCATCTCCTGGTGCGGCATGCGCGGCCTCGTCACGCTCGCCACAGCTTTTGCGCTGCCGGAGAATTTTCCCTATCGCGACTTCATCGTCTTCATCGCCTTTGCGGTGGTGCTGGGATCGCTGGTGATCCAGGGCCTGACGCTGCGGCCGCTGATCCTGGCGTTCGGCCTCAAGGACGACGATCCCGTCGGCAACGAGGTCGCGCGCGCACGCGCCGTCGCCTATCGTGCCGCGCTCGATGCGATCGAGAGCGATCCGTCCGAGGAGGCCGAGATCCTGCGGCTGGAATATCGCGCCATCCTGATGCAGGCCGGGAGCGATCCCAACGGCGGCATCGCCAGTGGCGAGCTGCCCGCCGATCCCCTGCGCCGCCGCGCCATCGCGGCCGCGCGCAAATCGATCTTCGACCTCCGCGCCACCGAAGTGATCGGCGACGATGCCTTCCACCGGCTCGAAGAGGAGCTCGATCGCGCAGAATTGAGCGCGGGGGGATGAGGTAGCGCAGCCACAAACTCGGTGTCGTCCCGGACAAGCGCGCCCCAAGCGCGCGCAGATCCGGGACCCATAACCACAGGACGTCATCGTGACACGAGGTTGGCAACTCCAAATCTTCGCCAAACACAATCCTGGGTCCCGGGCTCGCGCTACGCGCGCCCCGGGACGACGGCCGGCATTGAACCAAACCCCACCTCCCCAGACTCATTCCTGATGACGACCCTGACCGACGACCGTCGTGTACGCGCGCGTGATGCGTCGCCTGCACGATATTTTTATCTCCACATGGCCCTGGCCTGCGCGGCCACAGCTTTTCTCGGTTTCGCGCCGACCTATTGGGTTCCGCTCGCCCACCGGACGTTGTCCGCGAGCCCCGTGATTCACTTTCACGGGCTCTTGTTCTTCACCTGGTCTGTCTATTTCGTGCTTCAGACCTGGCTCGCTGCCTCGGGCCGCCTCGTCAATCATCGCTCGCTCGGCATCGCCGGCGTCTCGCTCGCAACCGCGATGACGATCTTCGGCTTCCTCGCCTCCGTGCACGTGATGCAGCATTCCGCAGCCCTCGGGCAGCGCGAGGCCGGCATCGGCTTCTCGATCGTGCCGATGAGCGGGATTGCGTTCTTCGCAATCGTGTTCGTGATCGCGATCATGAACACCCGCAGAGGAGAGATTCACAAGCGCCTGATGCTGCTCGCCGCGGTCTCGATCCTCGATGCCGCGATCGCGCGCTGGTTCCTGACCTTCCTGGCGCCTCCCGGGCCACCCGGCCCGCCGCCGGTGCCGGTGACGATCGCGCCCGCCGTCGTCGCATCGCTCCTGCTCGTCGTCGCCATGGTGCGCGACTGGCGCACCGAAGGCCGCGTGCATCCGGTCTACATCTATGGCACGCTCGCGCTGCTGGCGGTGAAGGTCTTGAACTGGCCGATCAGCGAGACGGCTGCGTGGCACGCATTTGCCGGCGGGATACTGGCGCTGGCGCAGTGAGTAGCCAAACACTCCATTGTCGTCCCGGGGCGCGCGAAGCGCGAACCCGGGACCCATAACCACAGGGAGTGGTTACCTTGGTGAGCTGGTCACCGCGAGTCTTCGCCAAACCACGTCCTGTGGTTATGGGTCCCGGATCTGCGCTGCGCTTGTCCGGGACGACAGTGAAGCGTCAGGCGGCGCCTACGCCCCCGCCTTGCACGTGATCCCGCCGTCGACCACGAGCTCGATCCCCGTCACATATTTCGACTCGTCGGACGCCAGAAACAGCGCGGCGTTGGCGACGTCGAAGGCATCGCCCATGTGACCCATCGGCACCTGCGCATCGCGCGCGCGCCACATCGCCTCGACATCGCCCTTGGCGTAGCTGGCGGCAAGGCCGGCAGAGTGTTCTACCATCGGCGTCTTCATCAGGCCGGGCAGGATCGCGTTGACGCGGACATGGTGCCGCGCGAACTCGATCGCGGTGGTGCGCGTCATCTGGTTCATCGCCGCCTTCGAGGTGCCATAGGTGACGTAGGAGATGCCCATGTGGCGGATCGAGGCGATCGAGGAGATGTTGATGATCGAGCCGCCGCCCTGCTTCACCATGACGGGAATGACGTGCTTCATGGCGAAATAGGCGCTCTTGAGATTGACGCTGAAGACGCGGTCCCAGCTCTCCTCGGTCACCTCGACCACGCTGCCCATCTCGGCGATGCCGACATTGTTGTCGAGCACGTCGATGCGGCCATAGGCCTTCAGGCACGCCGCCACCATCGCCTCGACCTCGCTCGCGCGGGACACATCGGCGGTGAAGGCGGTCGCCTTGCCGCCTTCGCCGGTGATGATCTTCGCGGTCTCCTCGGCAGCGGCACCGTTGCGGTCGACGCAGAACACCTGCGCGCCCTCGCGCGCGAAGGTCCCCGCGGTCGCCTTGCCGTTGCCCCAGCCCGGTCCGATCGAGCCGGCCCCCACCACCATCGCAACCTTGCCCTTGAGCCGATCCATCATGTGTCTCCTTGTTGTTGTTCTTCTTGTAGCCCGGACGGGGCGTAAGCGTAATCCGGGGCTACGGATCGTTGCAGATCTTCATCGTGGTGACGTTAGCACCAATGGGATACCCGACAATCTCCGACAGCGTCCGGCATTGTCCACCATGGCACAGCCGCCATTCGCCGGCCGCGCCCGAATTGCCGAGCACGACCTCTTTCATGGCTGCCCGCTTCGGCTGCC
>NZ_AJQF01000239.1:0-221 GCF_000261705.1 Bradyrhizobium genomosp. III
GCCGCGCCTCGGAGGGCGGCTCCATGCCGGGGCCGGTACCCTTGACGCGGGCCTGCACCAGTTCGAGACCGGCGGGGGTGACGCGCCAGTCCTCCTGCCAGTCGACTTTCGCGATCGAATGCGTCCAGACCAGCGTGAAGGCGGACAGCGCCAGCGCCTTCACGCCGAAAGCCGTTGCGAAGCAGAGGCTCACACCGCCTCGACCGTTACAGGCGGGCGCT
>NZ_AJQF01000240.1:0-2125 GCF_000261705.1 Bradyrhizobium genomosp. III
AGCGAGCACGAAGCCCGCGGTGTCGCTGAACGGGAATTCGCCGAGCAGGCAGAACGCGGCGCCGAGCGCGACCAGGCGCTCGATCAGCGTCAGCCGGGTGAACAGGAAGCCGATCGCGACCATGCCGAACAGGCCGATCGCCACCAACGCCTTGACGGTCGCGAGCGCGACCGCGCCGTAGAAGCCGAGCTTTGCCGCCATGGGGTCGCCGGCCTGCAGCATCAAGGCCGGGGAATAGACGAAGATGAAGGGGATGACGTAGCCGGCCAGCGCGATGCGCATCGCCTCCCAGCCGATCTTGTCCGGGTTCTCCTTCGCGATCGGCGCCGCCGCGAGCGCCGCCAGCGCCACCGGCGGCGAGAGGTCGGCCATGATGCCGTAGTAGAACGCGAACATGTGGCTCGCGATCAAGGGCACCCCTAACTTGGCCAGAGCGGGCGCGGCGAGCGCGGCGGTGATGATGTAGGTCGGGATGGTCGGGATGCCGGTGCCGAGCAGGATCGACAGCAGCATGGTCATGATCAGCGCCAGGAACAGGCTCTTCTCGCCGAGCCCGATCACCCAGCCGCCGAAGATGGTGCCGACGCCGGTCTGCGACATCATGCCGATGATGACGCCGACGATGGCGCAGGCCATGCCGACGGTGATGGCGGATTTGGCGCTCTCGGCCAGCGCGTCGCGGCAGGCGCGCAGCGCCGCAAAGCCGCCGCGCACGAAGGCGGTGATCACGATCAGCCCGACCACGACGCTCGCGACCGGCACGATCTTGAGGCCGTCCCGCGAGAGCGCGGCGACGACGAGCGCAAGGCCGATCCAGAAGATGGTGCGGATCACGTTCGAGGAGGCGCCCGTGGTGATGGCGGTGCCGAGGATCAGCGCCACCGTCAGCGCGAGGCCCATGCTGCCGGCATAGAGCGGCGTAAAGCCCTCGAACAGCATGTAGACGAGGGCGGCGAGCGGCAGCACGAGGTACCAGCGCGTCACCAGTGCCCTCCAGGCGCTCGGGATTTCCGAGCGCTTCATGCCGACGAGGCCGTGCTTGCCGGCTTCCAGATGCACCATCCAGAACGCGGACGCGAAATAGAGGATCGCGGGAATGGCCGCCGCCTTGACGATCTCGGAATATTGCACGCCGAGCGTCTCGGCCATGATGAAGGCGACCGCGCCCATCACCGGCGGCATGATCTGCCCGCCCATCGAGGCCGTGGCCTCGACGCCGGCGGCGAAGGCGCGGCGATAGCCGAACCTGATCATCAGGGGAATCGTGAACTGGCCGACGGTCACGACATTGGCGACGCCAGAGCCGGAGATCGTGCCCATCATGCCCGAGGCGAACACCGCGACTTTCGCAGGTCCCCCGCGGGTGCGGCCGAACAGGCCGAGCGAAACGTCGGTGAACAGCTGGATCATGCCGGCGCGCTCCAGGAACGAACCGAACAGGATGAACAGGAAGATGTAGGTCGCCGACACGTAGATCGGCACGCCGTAGAAGCCCTCGGTGCCGAACGACAGATGCGTGACGATCTGGTCGAAATCGTAGCCGCGATGGTTGAGCGGCGACGGCAGGTACTGGCCGAAGAACCAGTAGACGAGGCAGGCGCCGCACATCAGCGGCAGCGCCGCGCCCATCAGGCGCCGCGTGCCCTCGAAGATCAGCACCGCCAGCACCGTGCCGACCACGAGATCAAGCCGGGTCGGGTCGCCGTCGCGCGCGATCAGATCGGCGTAGAATATCCACTGGTAGAGCCCGCACAGGAAGCCGGCGCCGCCGATCACCCAGCCGAGCGCGCGGCCGGCATTGCTCTTCGCGGTGAAGTTGGCGATCAGGCCGAAGGTGAGCAGAACGAGGAAGCCGACATGGACGCCGCGCACCACCTGGCTCGGCAGATAGTTGAAGGCGGCGACATAGAGCTGGAAGGTGGCGAAGGCGATGCCGATCCAATAGGCGAGTTGCCCCCACCAGCCCGGACCGAAACCGTCCGGGAAACCGTGCTCGAAATTGTCGAACTCGACCTTGATAGGGGTCTCGGTGGCCTCAGCCTTTTCCAGCATCTTATTCGTCCTCAGCCCTGTGGCGCTTATAACATCGAGACATTGCTCACCCACACCGTCATGGCCGGGGGGG
>NZ_AJQF01000241.1:0-2485 GCF_000261705.1 Bradyrhizobium genomosp. III
TTCGCGGATAGAGCGCGCCTTACTTGATCAGCTCTTTTTCCTTGTAATAGCGGATCGCGCCGGGGTGCAGCGGAACCGGGCTGCCTGTCGCGGCGGTCTCGAGCTTGATCTCCTTGCCGGCCGCGTGTGCATTCTGCAATTCCGGCAGCGATTCGTAGATCAGCTTGGTCATCTGATAGGCGAGATCGTCCGACACCGCGGAGCTCGTGACGAGATAGTTGATCACCGCCGCAGTCGGCACGTCCTTGTCCTGGCCGGTATAGGTGTTGGCCGGAAGGATCGCGGAGACGAAGGGCGGGCCGATCTTGTCGACGGTCTCCTTCGGCACCGACACCACCGTGATCGGGCTCGAGGTCGAAAGGTCCTTCAGCGAGGCGACGCCGAGACCGGCCGATTGCAGCGTGGCGTTGAGCTGGCGGTTCTTCATGAGGTCGACGGATTCGGCGAACGGCAGATATTCGACCTTGCCGAGATCCTTGTAGCTCATGCCGGCGGCGGCCAGGATCGCACGCGAATTCAGCTCGGTGCCGGACTTCGGCGCACCGACGGAGAGGCTCTTGCCCTTGAGGTCGGCCAGCGTCTTGATGCCGGACTCGGTGGTCGCGACGATCTGGATGTAGTTCGGATAGATCGCGCCGATGGTCCTGAGCTTGTCGAGCTTGGTCTTGAAGCCCGCCTCCTCCTCGCCGTCCCAGGCGGCCTTGAGCGAATCGCCGAGCGTGAACGCCAGCTCGCCGCGGCCCTGCTGCAGCAGGATCAAATTCTCGACCGACGCCTTGGTGGCCTGCACCTGCGTCTTCACGTTCGGAATCTTGTCGCCGTAGATCTTCCCGATCGCGACCCCGAGCGGATAATAGACGCCGGAGGTGCCGCCGGTCAGCACGTTGATGAAGGATTGCGCCTGCGCGCAAGGTGCCGACGCCGCCAGAGCAAGAGCCGCGGCCGCGCCGAAAATGGTCCGTTTCATGGTTGTTGTTCTCCCCAAACCGGCGGCGAAATTGGCCGGATGAGGGATGCGGGTCAACCCATCCAAAAGACAAAACAGGACTGCGGTAAACGGCCGATCCGCTGAATTTTTCGGGAACCCGCGGTGCGGCGAGGTGGCGCAGTCGCCCGCGGCGCATCCTTCGAGACGCCCGCCTGCGGCGGCCCTCAGGATGAGGACGGAGTACGTGACAGCGATTTCAACAGCAAAGCTGGCGCTCAGCCTCATTCTGAGGAGACCGCGAAGCGGTCATCTCGAAGGACGAGGCGCTCGCTCAGGCCCCGCCAAGCGCATACGCGATCGCCCTCCCCGTAAGCAGGAGGGAGCGCGCCGTCACTGGCGCGGCTTTACTGGCAAGGCTTTGCTGGCAAGGCTTTGCTGGAAAGGCTTTACTGGCAAGCTCTCACTGGAACGTCATGTCCAGGCATTTGGAGATGTCGGAACCGAGGCCGGAGGAGATGATGATGCAGCCGCGCACCTTCTGCGCGCCGACATCGGCGGCCCACACCGAATAGCCGCCGGGGCCGAAGAACGAATTGGTGTTCGGCGGCTCGGTCTCGGTCGCGTCGAAATCATACTTGCCGTCGGTCTCGAAGATGCGCGGCTTCTTGGTGCAGCCGCCGTCGGTCTGGACGTTGATGACTTCCTTGTTGTCGCGGGTCAGCGCCAGCGAGACCTGGCAGCGGAAATATTCCGAGGTCTTGGTGTTGAACAGATAGGTGTAGGACTTGCAGGTCGCCGTGTTCAGCTTGCCCGGGGCAAGGCCGCGGCTGCACGAAATCCGCTGGTTGTGGCTGAGTTGGTAATCATCGGCCCGGGCGGCCGGTGCCAGCGCCGTCAACGACAATGCAGCAGCCCAGCAAAGTTTAATCACATGGCGCATCCGAATCATCCCCACCCATAATTTTGTCGAGTTGCGTTCTAGACGGAAAGCGGAACATAGTCGCGAGGGGACGAAGGGAAAATCACAAACTGCTGGGCAAGACGTGATGCGCTGCGGCGCTTTCGCAAATTGACCCGGACAAGCCGTTCGTGATTTGTTCAAGCCGGGTACCCCAGCGACGGGGAGGATGGATGATGACATTTTCAACCAAGACATTTGCACTTGTTTCGGCTGCACTCGTAACGGTGCTCGGCGCGTTCGCCGCGCCCGCTTTCGCGCAAGCCCCTGCAACGCCGTGGGAGCTCAAGCCCGACACCGGCTATGCCTATGACAGGGAGGGCAAGACCTTTTCCTACAAGATGGGCACCAGCAACGCCGGCGAGCTCCTGAAGGGCGCCAAGAAGGTCCCGAAGGGCACGCTGTTCTTCATCGGCCACAACGGCCAGCTCTACATGCGCAGCGGCCCCTATCTGGAAGGCGACGGCAAGTTCAAGTTCGGGCCGGATCAGTAAGCGCGCTGCCGTAGGGTGGGCAAAGGCGCGTTAGCGCCGTGCCCACCATCTCTCTCTATCGCAAAAGGTGCGTGGGCACGCTTCCGCCGCCGCTCTTCGAGCTAT